>DASTVC010000245.1:0-3261 GCA_035759295.1 Longimicrobium sp.
TGGCCATCGGACACCTGGACATCGACGGGGTGAACTTCGCGGGCGTGAAGGCGCTGGACGCCCGGACGCTGGAGCTGCAGTCCACCGTGGCACGGCAGGCGGGGGAGATCCAGGCGCTGCAGTCCGACAACCAGGCGCTCCG
The DNA here is from genome assembly GCA_035759295.1 of Longimicrobium sp. GTDB lineage: Bacteria > Gemmatimonadota > Gemmatimonadetes > Longimicrobiales > Longimicrobiaceae > Longimicrobium. Next base: position 143 of record DASTVC010000245.1, read on the forward strand.
GGCGGCCAACGCCGACATGGAGGCCCGGATCGCGCGGCTGGAGGCGCTCGTGGCGCCCGCGCGGCAGCCCTGAGCTGAAACCGCTCATCCTGAACGGGATGAAGAGCCTCACACGGAGTCAACGGAGTCAGCGGAGCTCGCTCGTGCCGGTCCCGATACGGTGATGTGAGCGCACGAGGACACCGTGCGGTGTCGGGGCGCGGCGGCAGTCGCTGGTGCGCCCCGTCTGCGACGGGGCGGCCCTCTCCCCCGACGGCCTGTTGCTCGTTCCTCGCAACGGCCGTCGGCCCCTCCCCCAAACTGCGGGGGAGGGGTGTCTCCGGTTTCCAGGGGCGCTCCCAGGGCTGACCGGCTCCGGACGATCAGGTTGAACAGATTCAGCAGCACCCTCTGAAGCGAGGCGCGGGACCGCCACCTTCCCCGCGCGCCAACGACGCGACACTGGAGGCCCGCATCGCACGAATGGCAGCACGCACGTCGCTCTGACCGACCCTGCCGCCCCCCCCGGCGCGTACTCACCTGTGAACACGGCAAAGGTCAACGTGTCACACTACAGTGCCGTCACTGTCGCAACGCTCCTTTCCGCACTCGCCGCCTGCGTGGACCAGCCGGCCGGCCCCCCTCTGCAGCCGGAACCCAAGCCGCATCCCGTTCCGCTGGGCGTGTACGAGGTCACGCTCTCCGGACTGGACGGCGCGGGCGGCGCGCTGCACGCCACCCGGATCGTCCCCGTGCCCACCGGGCCGAGCATGGCCATGAACCCCGTGGCCAATGGGCTGGCGCTGGAGGAGGTGTCCACCTCTTCCTTTGCCGAAGGGCCGCGCGAAGAGGGCGGACAGCGGTACATCTCGGCGATCTTCCGCGTGCGGAACCTGACGGGCGGGCCGCTCACCAACCTGACGGCGATCCCCGCGACCAGCGCGACCACCATCCCCGGCACGCCCTTCACCGAGCTGCAGCTGCGCAGCGGAGGGGCGGCGAACCCCGCGATCGCCCAGAGCATCGTGCCTTCGGGCGCCGTCTCCATGGGGAACGACACGCGGATGCACAGCAACTATCCCGACGTGCTGCAGGTGTTCACCGAGGCCGAGGTGGCGGCCATCGTCCCGCCGGCCGGGGTCACGGGGCTGTTTCCCTACGGGTTCGTGGTGAGCAACCCCGCCACCCCCGCCAGCCGCACCCTTCCCAATGCCGCCAGCGACAACGACTGGAGCGGCTTGGTCACCTTTGCGTTCCGCTACCCCCTGCAGGCCGCCGGGGCCCACAGCGATCCGTACAGCGTGACCTTTCTGGTGGTGATCGTGGAAGACACCGAGACGCGGATGACGGAGAGCATCGAGGAGCGCCAGGACACGTCGGGGGTGCGCCGCGCGTTCGAGCGGGCCACGGCGCTGGGCGCCACCACGGTGACGGTGCTGGCCGGCAGCGAGGCACTGGACCCGTTCGAGACCGACTACCCCGGGCAGCGGCATATCTGCGCGGTACGCACGGCGGGAACGCCGGCCACGCCCCTTACCTTCATCACCAACCCCGGGTGGTACACGGAGATGACGGTGTACATGGCCGGGCAGTCGCCGGACCCGTGCGCCGCCTACTTCACCGTGGGAGACGCCGCGCCCGCCCACTACGGGATCCCGTACGACGTGGTGGTGGCGTCGATGGACCGCTACGGCAACGTGCGGGGAACGCCCGCCGACACGGTGACGCTCACCTCCACGGACGGCACGGCGGTGATGCCGCCCCCGTTCGCGCTTTCGGACGGCGTGGCGGGGGTGGATACGGTCACCATGGTCTACACCACCTACGGCGGCTCTACCCTCATGGCCCGCGGACGCCGCCTGCTGGGGTCGTACGCCATGTTCGTGAACGGGATGAGCCGCCTGTGGGACGGCGACGTCGACACGCAGTGGCTCACCGACGGCAACTGGGCGGAGGGGGTCGCCCCCGGGGCGCAGGATTCCGTCGTCATTCCCGGAGACCGCCCCAACTACCCCCTGCTGCTGGCGAACACGGGCACCTTCGGGGTGACGATGACGTCGGGGACCACGGTGCAGCCCCTGATCGACCTGTCGCTGTACGACCTGACGGTGGCGGGCGACGTGGACCTGGGCGGCACCGGCACGCTGGCGGGGACGGGGCGGCTGATCCTGACGGGGAGCGGCGCCAGCGTGGGCGGGGGCGCCGCCAACTTCGACGTCCCCGATATCCGCATCACCGAGACCGGCCGGTACTCCACCAGCAGCAACGTGACGGTGACGGGCGGGAAGATCGTGGTGCAGGGCGGCCGGCTGCGAACGGTGGGGCACCGCATCCGCGTACGCCCCAGTTGACGCCGGGGCCGGACGCCCGCAAACTCCGTCCGGCGGCGTCGGCCCGCCACGCCGCCGGAAGCGCCGCGCACGGCCGATCGCGCCGCGCGGCGCCGTGGAACCCGCGATCCGCACACCCGGGCACCCAGGGGTGCCCGGTCCCTTTTCCACCATCCGTATCCCACCCCCATGCATCCCACTCTCAAGACGACCCTCGCCGCCCTGGCGCTCACGCTCGGGGCGATTCCCGCGGCCGCGCAGTCCGACATCCTGCTGCAGCTGCGCTCCGGCTCGCCCGCGGGCGACCGCTTCCGCGTCGACTCCGCCGGCGGCGTGGTCGCGCTGGGGCAGATCGGCATCGGCATCATCCCCGCGTCGGGCGCCGGCTGGCGGATGATGTGGCATCCGCAGAAGGTGGCGTTCCGCGCCGGGTACGCCGACGCGGGCGGCCAGTTCGACGAATCGAACATCGGCTACTACTCCTGGGCGGGCGGCGCGCTGAGCATCGCGGCCGGCAACTACTCCTTCGCCATGGGCAACCAGAACACGGTCGAAGCCAGCGCCCAGTGCGGCACCGCCATCGGCAGCGGCAACAAGGTGTGGGGTTCGGGGGGGAGCATCGGCACCTGCGGAATGGCGCTGGGGCTGAACAACGACGTGCTGGACCAGGCGGGCGTGGCCATCGGCCAGAACAACTGGAGCGACGGCGACGCGGCGGTGGCCATCGGCTACACCACCACGGCCGACGCCGACTACTCCATGGCCTTCGGCTACCGCGCCAGCACCAACGGCCACACCGGCGCCAAGGTC
>DASTVC010000246.1:0-6387 GCA_035759295.1 Longimicrobium sp.
CTGGCGTTCAGAGAATATGTTGCAGTCCCGGAGCGGACACGACCGCAACAAAATCGCGGACCCGCTTTTCCAACGCCTCACCGACGTTCTCGCGTACGCCGCGTAATTTGGCCAAAGTCCAGCTGAGGAAGGCGCCGCGCATAACCGTCTCTGCGCGCCAGGGCCCGTGCGCCGACCGAAGAATCTTTATCGGGAACGGGCGGCCCTTCGCGCCGAGGCCGACGTAGCTGACAGGACCGTGCGCCCATCGCAGAGATTCTTCGGTCGGCGCACAGGCAAGGGTGCGATTGGGAAGGACGGAACGCGCGCCTCGCTCAGAATGACACCGTCCGCTTTATCGGATGCTCCATTTCCGGATTCCGGGTGAACGAACGAACGAGCCCCCGGTACTCTCACGAGTGCCGGGGGCTCGCCGTTCCATTCTCAGCGGGTGCGTTGCGAGCGGTTGACCATCGCGGGGGGACGCGTAATTCTTCCGCCGCCGATCGTCTCCGCATCCGCCTCGCCCGCATGACCGACCTCTCCATCACCACACGTATCGCGCTGCCGGAGCCGCTGAGCGCGGGGCACACCCTCTTTCGCCAGGACGGATGCCGCGGCGTGGCCGTGGGCGAGCGCACCGGCCGGCTGTGGCTGCTGGCGATCGATCCGGACGCTCGGACCTGCGAGGCCGGTCCGCTCCCCATCACCGTCCCCCGGCGCACCGACGGCAGCGACTGGGATGTGCGCCACATCTCCGGCTCGCACGCGCGCGACCGGCTGCTGCTGTGGCTTGGGGACGGGCCGCCGCGCGTGTACGATCTGCCGTCGGGCCAGGTGGTGGCGGAGCTGGGGCACGTCCCCGGCCGCGCCGTCTGCCTGAGCCCGGACGGGCGCTGGGTGCTGTGTCTGGGGGAGGAGAGTGGTTGGATGATGGACCTGGCCGCTCCACGCCCCACCTGGCGCGAGACGACCGCCTTTCACGCGGTGGAGCGCGAGGCAGGGGAGTGGGTCGCGGTGTACCTGGACCACGTGGACGGCATCGTCGCGCTGCCGGACAGGGAGGAGGTGGAGCCCGACGATGCGTTCTGGATTGCAGCAGGGTGCTACGGCTTCGTGGCCACGCACCTGGTGAACGTGGATCGCCTGCGCAGGGAGGTGTATCCCATCCCCGGGGACTCGCGCGACTTCGGCGATCTGGTCTACGATCCCACCGAGGTGCTGCGGGGGCAGCGCCACGTCTTCGTGCTGCACGGCTACGGCACCGGCGTGGCCGCGCTGGACCCGGCCACCGGCGAGTTCCACCACTGCTGGATCCGCGGGCGACGGAAGCAGCCGTACGCCTTCATCCGCCACGTGGTCCCCTGTGGCACTGCCCCGCTGGCGTGGGTCCGGTCCGGCGACGGCGACTTTCTCTGGCGCGTGGGCGATCCGCCTGTGCCCGCACCGGACGCTCCCGGCTCCGTCCTCACGCTCTACCCCGACGTGGTACTCTGCCTTTCCGCCGACGGCGGCGAACTGCTGTGGTGCGACCTGCCGGCCCGCTGATGGCTGGGCGTAATAACGACGAGAGGCCGCGGAAAAGCCATCCGCGTCCTCTGTCTTCTTCTCCGTCTTGTTGCCAGCCCTGCGCGTGGCGGAGTGCGTTCAGCCGTGGGGCACGCAGGGCATGCAGGTCTCGGCGCAGCTGTACTCGCCACAGGTAGAGCCCCCGCAGGTGGCGGCCGAGCCCTGACAGCCGCACGACCAGTCGCAGGTGACGACGCCGGCGCAGGTATTCTGGCCTCCGGTGGGCGGACACTCGCAGGTAAAGACGATGGACTGTGGCTCTTCGGGCCCGCTGTCATGCGGGTGCACGGTGCCCCGCGGCGCGGCTTGCAGCGGCGCGGGGACGAACGACTCCACCCGCAGCGAATCGACGTTCAGCCTGAGCTTTTTCATGACGGACTCACTCTGGTTGGGGAGAAGGAGGCGGCCGGTCCCGCACGCGCCGGTGTGCTGTGCGCTGTCCGGCCCCCTCAGGTCCGGCTCCTCCAGACAGCCGCGGGTGGATTACGTTTCGCTCGATTTTAGTCTGAAATAGAAGTGGATTGATGGGGAACACGCAAGGCAGAACGTCCACCCACTTGCGCGATCCGCGCGGGACGATAGATTCCGCGTCGTACGCATCCACGCGTGCCGAGGGGATTTGCGCGACCGCTTGCGCCTCGTAAAAAACGCTAAAGAGTCGGGATGGACCGGAGCCGACCGTCGGACAGCCGATCCAGCGAATCTTCGCCCCGCACTCTGCATCCTGAGTCGCGGGGTTTTTGTCATATGCACGCAGTGAGACCGATGGATAGCTCCCGCTCGCCGTACCTTGCAGCACTGGAAGACCGCGTCCTGGTGTTCGACGGGGCCATGGGCACCAGTATTCAGCGCTACGAGCTGACCCCCGACGACTTCGGGGGGCAGACGCTGGAGGGGTGCAACGACTACCTGGTCATCACCCGCCCGGACGTGATCGGCGAGATTCACGCGTCGTTCATGGAGGCGGGGTGCGACGTGCTGGAGACGGACACCTTCCGCTCCAACCGCCTTACCCTGCGCGAGTACGGCCTGCACGAGCGCGTCCGCGAGATCAACGTGGCCGCGGCCTCGCTCGCGCGCTCCGTCGCCGACCGCTTTGCCGCGCAGGACGGCCGGGCGCGCTTCGTCGCGGGCTCCATCGGCCCCTCCGGCTTCCTGCCGTCCGCCAGCGACCCCACGCTCGGCGGGATCACCTTCGCCGAGCTGGTGCCGGTGTTCGCCGAGCAGGCGGCGGCGCTGGTGGAGGGCGGGGTAGACGTGCTGCTGATCGAGACCTCGCAGGACATCCTGGAGGTCAAGGCCGCCATCTTCGGCTGCCGCGAGGCGATTGCCGCGGCGGGGCGCCCGGTCGCGCTGCAGGTGCAGGTGACGCTGGATACCTCGGGGCGGATGCTCCTGGGCACCGACATCGCCGCGGCGATGGTCACGCTGGAGTCGCTGCGGGCGGACGTCATCGGCCTCAACTGCTCGACCGGCCCCGAGCACATGCGGCAGGCCATCCGCTACCTGGGCGAGAACAGCCGCCTCCCCATCAGCTGCATCCCCAACGCGGGGATTCCGCACAACGAGGGCGGCTGCGCGGTCTATCCGCTGGGCAGCACCTCGTTCGCGGAGCAGATGGAGGAGTTCATCCGCGAGCATGGCGTCAACATCGTCGGCGGATGCTGCGGGACCACGCCGGACCACATCCGCGAGCTGGTCGGCCGCATCCGCGAGGTGAAGCCGAAGGCGCGCGCCGTCGAATACGTCCCCCGCCTCTCCTCCGGCATCCGCGCCACGGACCTCGTCCAGGTCCCCGCGCCGACGATGATCGGCGAGCGGGTGAACGCGCAGGGCTCCCGGAAGGTCAAGCGCCTGCTGCTGGCGGATGACTACGACGGCATCCTGGACGTCGCCCGCGAGCAGACGGAGAGCGGCGCGCACGTGCTGGATGTCTGCGTCGCCCTCACGGAGCGGCAGGACGAGTCGGCGCAGATGCGCACCGTGGTCAAGCTCCTGAGCCAGGGGGTCGAGGCGCCGCTGTGCATCGACAGCACCGAGGCGGACGTCATCCGCACGGCGCTGGAGCAGTCGCCGGGGCGCGCCATCGTCAACTCCATCAACCTGGAGAACGGACGCGAGCGGATCGACGCGGTGCTTCCGTCCGTTGCGGCGCACGGGGCGGCGGTGGTGGCGCTGACCATCGACCGCGACCTGGGCGGGATGACCAAGACGGCGGAGACCAAGCTGCAGGCGGCGAAGAAGATCCACGACATCGCCGTTCACGAGTTCGGCCTGGCGCCCGACGCGCTGATCTTCGACGCCCTGACCTTCACGCTGGCGACGGGCGACGAGGAGTTCCGCCGGTCCGCCGTGGAGACGATCGAGGGAATCCGCGCCATCAAGCGCGAGCTGCCGGGCGTGCTCACGACGCTGGGCGTCTCGAACGTCAGCTTCGGCCTGTCGCCGATCGCGCGCGCGGTGCTGAACTCCGTGTTCCTGCACTACTGCGTGGAGGCGGGGCTGGACACGGCCATCATCAATCCCGCGCACGTAAAGCCGTACTTCGAGATCGACGCGGAAGAGCGGCGGCTGGCCGACGACCTGATCTTCGACCGGCGCACGGAGACGCACGACCCGCTGGCGGCGTTCATCGAGCACTACGAGGGGCGCAGCGGCGAGGTGGAATCCGCCGTCGATCCCACGGAATCGATGACGCCGGAAGAGGCGCTGCACTGGAAGATCCTGCACCGCAAGAAGGACGGGATAGAGGAGTGGGTGGACCGCGGCGTGGAGAAGCTGGGCGCGGTGCCCGTCCTCAACACCGTCCTCCTGCCGGCGATGAAGGAAGTGGGCGACAAGTTCGGCGCCGGCGAGCTCATCCTCCCCTTCGTTCTGCAGAGCGCGGAGGTCATGAAGAAGGCGGTCGCGCGGCTGGAGCAGTACCTGGAGAAGGCCGAGGGGCAGACCAAGGGGAAGGTGGTGCTGGCGACCGTGTACGGCGACGTGCACGACATCGGCAAGTCGCTGGTGAACACCATCCTGACCAACAACGGCTACACGGTGTTCGACCTGGGCAAGCAGGTGCCCGTCAACACCATCCTGGAAAAGGCGGAGGAAGTGGGCGCCGACGCCATCGGGCTCAGCGCGCTGCTGGTCTCGACGTCGAAGCAGATGCCGCTGGCGGCGCAGGAGCTTTTCCGGCGCGGGCTGAAGTATCCGCTGCTGGTCGGCGGCGCGGCGATCAACCCCAGCTTCGTCCGTTCCGCGGCGCTGGTGGGGGCGGAGCAGCCGTACCCGTCGGGGATGTTCTACTGCAAGGACGCCTTCGAGGGGCTGGATACGATGGACCGCCTGGTCGCGGAGGACGGCGACGCGTTCATCGAGGCGCACAACGTAGAGATGCTGCGGCGCCAGGCGGAGTACGAGGCGCGCAAGGCATCCGCGAAGGACCATCGCCCGGCCAGCCGCGAGAACCCGGCGGTGGCGCCGGCGGACGTCCCCACGCCGCCGTTCTGGGGGTGGAAGACGCTGCTGGGGATTCCGGTGGACGACGTGGTGGACTGCATCGACCGCAACACGCTGTACCGCATGCAGTGGGGCGCGCGCAACCTGAAGGGCGAGGAGTGGGACCGCATCGTTCGCGAGGACTTCGAGCCGCGGCTGGCGCGCTACACGCTCGAGGCGCGCACGCAGCGCTGGCTCTCGCCGAAAGCGGTCTACGGCTACTTCCCGGCGGGGCGCGACGGCGACGCGGTGGTGGTGTTCGATCCGGCGGACCGCACGAAGGAGATCGGCCGCTTCGAGTTTCCGCGGCAGGAAGACCGCGAGGAGCTGTGCCTGGCGGACTACTTCCGTCCGCTGAACGGCGACGGGCCGCAGGACGTGCTGCCGCTGCAGGTGGTGACCAGCGGCGACCGCGCGGCGGAGTTCATCGAGCGCAAGAACCAGGGCGGAGACTACTCGGAAGGGTACTTCCTGCACGGATTCAGCGTGCAGACGGCGGAAGGGACGGCGGAGTACGTGAACCGCCGCGTTCGCCAGGAGCTGGGGATCGAGGGCGAGCGTGGGCTGCGCTACAGCTGGGGATATCCCGCGTGCCCGGACGTGGAGCAGCACGAGACGCTGTTCCGCATCCTCCCGGTAAAGGAGACGATCGGCGTGGGGCTGACGGCCGGGTTCCAGCTGGACCCCGAGCAGTCCACGGCGGCGCTGGTGGTGCACCACCCGGCGGCGAAGTACTTCTCGACGAGCTGAGTACGCGGTGAGGTAGAGGACCGCGCTGGACGCGCGGGGCCCTCACCCCCGACCGGCCGTTTGCTCGTTCCTCGCAAAGGCGGTCGACCCCTCCCCCAAACTGCGGGGGAGGGGTGGGGTGGGACGGGTCCGGCGCGGTGGTGGGTGTGGCTCTTCGCGGGGCCCCTCCCCGTTCGTTCCTCACGGAGAGGGGAGAATTCGATCGCGCTTCGGAAGGTGCGTCGCACCTCCCTCTCCCGCGCAGTTTGCGGGGGAGGGCCGGGGAGGGGGGCGGGCCCCACCATCCCGCGCCAGACCCTCCGACGACGCCCCACCCCCACCCCCCACACCACCCCTCCCCCGCAGTTTGGGGGCGGGGTCGACCGCCTTTGCGAGGACCGAGCAAACGGCTGGTCGGGGGTGAGGGCCCCGCGCGTCAGCGCGGTCCTCTACCTCACCGCGTACTCAGCTCGTCGAGAAGTACTTCGCCGCCGGGTGGTGCACCACCAGCGCCGCCGTCGACTGCTCGGGGTCCAGCTGGAACCCGGCCGTCAGCCCCACGCCGATCGTCTCCTTCACCGGGAGGATGCGGAACAGCGTCTCGTGCTGCTCCACGTCCGGGCA
>DASTVC010000247.1:0-6918 GCA_035759295.1 Longimicrobium sp.
GAGGGCGCGCGTAAAGCCGTTCAGCGGAAAGGTCTCCGTCTTGACCTCGCCGTCCAGCGGGTCCGTTACGCGGAAAACCACGCGGTTCGCCGTCCGGGCGCGGGCGGTGATCCCGGGGCGCTCGCGGGCGGGCGCGAACGCGTGGCGGCCCTCCGTGCTCTGCGTCCACAGCTCGTCCTGGCTGGGCGGGTCGTCGTCGAAGCGGTACCGGACCACGACCTTGTTGTCGCGGTCGCCCCCCATGAAGCCGGTTGCCACGGCGAAGTTGAGCCCATGCTCATCGCACTGCCACACCAGGGCCAGGTCGCGCATTCCCTGATCTTCGCCTTCCGCGACGATGAAGCTGCGGTCGTCGTCGGTAAACTCGTCGGCGCGGCGGTAGAAGTCGAAGGCGCCGACGCTCACCGGGGCCGGATCCTGGGCGTGGAGCGTGGAGGGCGCGGCGAACGCCAGCGCAGCAAGGCAGAACAGCCCTTTGCGGAGTGTCATCAGACGGATGCTTGTGTGTTGGGAGATGGGACGTGCGGTGGGAACGCGTTGAAACAAACATTTGTCTGCTCCGCTGTCAAGTAGCACCTTGCCGACGCCATCGGCCGGACGGGTCTCCGGCGTTCCCCGTAATCCCCTCGCCGTCCGTTGACACCCCGCCCCCATTCCCGTAGCATTCGGATCGCCTCCGAACACTCCCTCCGTAAACCGAGACGGGCCATGTTCTTCCCCGTTCGGCTGCACGACGCGGTCGATCTCGACACCGTACTCCGCAGGCTGCTTCCCGTGCTGGCCGGTCCGCGCGGCGAGCGGCGCGTGGCCTATGCCGCGTACGACGCCGCGCGCGGCGTCTTTTCCAGGCGCTGGACGCTGGGCGAGGGCGGCCGCGTGGACGAGGCGGCGCTGGAGATCGAGCCGGCGCGCCTGCACTCGCTGCTGATGGACGACGCCGGCGGCGACCGGCCGCTGCGCCCGGCGGACGGCATCGTGGTCTGGGTGCTGCGCGACCTGCTTCCCGGCATCGACCCCGAGCGCAATACTGTCCGCGTGCGCGCCATTGCCCACGACGGCGCCCTGCTGGGCGCGCTGGTGGTCGCCGAGCCGCGCCGCTTCATGGGCCGCAAGGACGACGAGGGCTCGGTGGCCGCCGCCGGCGACGTGCTGGAGATGGCGCTGGCCCGCGCGATCGCGCTGGACGCCGCCGGCCCCGCGCTCTCCCTGGGGCAGTCCGTGGGCCTGACGGAGTCCGTGGTGGAGCGGCTGAAGGAGAGCGAGCGCGCCGTGGCCGAGGCGCGCGGCGAGGTGGAGCGCAGCAGCGCCCGGCTGGAGGCGCTGGAGCGCGCGGCCGGCGGCGCCACGGAGCTGCTGATGGACGCGCACGTGGAGCTGGACCGCCGCGCCGCCAAGCACCAGCGCCAGACGCGCGTCCTCTTCCTTCTCCGCAAGCTGCTGGACCGCAGCGCCGCGGGCGACCTGGAGCCCACGGAGCTGGCGGTGGAGATCGTCCGCACCGTGGCCGAGGCGTTCGGCGGCGGGCGCTGCTCGCTGCTGCTGGTGGACGAGGCTTCGCCCGAGCGCGAGCTGCGCCTGGGCGCGGCGGTGGGGCTGCCCCCCGCGCTGGACGCGGGCGAGGTGCGCGTTTCGCTGGGGAGCGGGATCAGCGGCGAGGTGGCGCGGACGCGGATGCCCGTGGTGGTCCGCGACCCGGAGGACAAGAGCGGCGGCGCGCTGATGGGCGACGACTGGTACACGTCCGACGCCTTCGTCTCGCTGCCGCTGGTGTCGCGCGGGCGGCTGCTGGGCGTGCTGAACCTCACCAACTTTCGCGCGGGCACCGTGGACGACACCGAGGTGGAGCAGCTGCGCCTGGTAAGCCTGTGCGTGGCGCTCCTCGCGGACCACGCCGGGCTGTCGGAGCGGCTGTTCGCCGCGTCCGCGTCCTGAATCGTCCTCCCTGATGACCGACGCCGTTCCCGCCGCGCCCGACGCGGACCTCACCGAGCTGCTGCGCCGCGCCACCACGCGCCCCCTGACCGCCGACGAAGCCGAGCGCGCCTTCAGCGAGGTGATGGAGGGGCGCGCCTCGCCGGTGCAGATGGCGGCGCTGCTGATCGCCATCCGCGTCCGCGGCGCCACCTCGGCCGAGGTCGCGGGCGGCGTGCGGGCGCTGCGCAAGGCGATGGTCGCCGTGCCCACGGAGGCCGAGGGGCTGGTGGACACCTGCGGCACCGGCGGGGGCGCGCTGACCACCTTCAACATCTCCACCGCCGCGGCGCTGCTGGCGGCCGGCGCGGGGGTGCGCGTGGCCAAGCACGGCAACCGCAGCTTTACCTCGCGGTGCGGCAGCGCGGACGTGCTCGAGGCGCTGGGCGTGCGGCTGGAGCTGGACCCCGAGCGCGAGGCGCGGGTGCTGGAGGAGTGCGGCATCGTCTTCATGTTCGCGCCGCTGCACCACCCGGCGATGCGCCACATCGGCCCCATCCGGCGCGAGCTGGCCATGCCTACGCTGATGAACGTGCTGGGCCCGCTCACCAACCCGGCCCACGCCCGCCGCCAGGTGGTGGGCGTGAACGATCCCGCCCTGCTGGAGCTGATCGCCGGCGCCCTCCTGGAGCTGGGCCACGACCGCGCCCTGGTCGTCCACGGCGAGCCGGGCATCGACGAGCTGAGCCCGCTGGGAACCACGGAGGTGCTTGAGGTGGATGGAGGAAAGGTCGTCCGCCGCACCTTCGATCCCACGGAAGAGCTGGGGTGGGAGCGATTCGACGCCGCGGGGCTGGAAGGCGGCGAGCGCGACGACAACGCGCGCAAGGTGGTCGGCGTGCTGAAGGGCGACGTCGGCGGATCCGCCCGCGCCGCCACCCTCCTCAACGCCGGCGCCGCCATCTGGGTCGCCGGGATCGCGAAGACGCTGGCGGATGGCGTAAAGAAGGCCGAAGCCGCGCTCGACGCCGGCGCCGGCCTCGACAAGCTCAAGGCCCTCCGCGAAGCCAGCCAGCACGACTGAGGAACGGCGAACGGCGTTTCACGCAGAGGCGCAGAGGAAAATGAGAGGGCGCAGAGAACTACCATCCCGTTCTCTGCGTCCTCTTGTCGTTTCTGCGTCCTCCACGGGATGGTTTCCGCACGCATCCGTCCGCGATCTCGCCCGCCACGCGTTCTTGGAGCAGACGTACGTCGCCCGCTATCCCCTTATCCGCCTCCGCTGCCGGTCACGCCATGGTCCGCTCATTCCCCCTGTTGCTCTCGCTAATGGTGCTCGGTAGCTGCCTGTCCGCGCGGAGGACGGCGGATGTACGCCGCTATCGGAGCGTGGACGCCGCGTTCGCCGCGCATCCGGACGTGCGGACAAACGGGCTGTTGATTGTGGATGGCGTGATCGTCGATGCGGCGGGGCCGACACGGTCGCCGCGCGCGAGGTTGCATCCATCGACGTCATAGGCATGCCGCAGTGTGGTAATCTCGGGGTGGTACCCTCGAGATGCCCGGTGATGGAGGTGACCACCCGTTCCGGGTTGCGCATCAGGGCGCAGACGCGCCGGCAGATGGGCTCGCTGCGCATTCGCGTCCGTGACGAAGCCACGAGCCGGTTCATCGCCGCCGAATACCGGGTGGTGGATGACTCCGGTTCCGAATCGCCCATCACGTCGGGAGCGGACGGCTGGGGACGCGCGGAGGCGCTGCGGCCCGGCCGCTACCGGCTGCAGCTCTACGAGTACCCCTGTGGCGACAGCCTGTACCTGTCCGACGAAGCGTGGGCCGTGCGCGACAGCGAGGAAGTGCTGGTGCCCCCGCGCCGCCGCACCGACCTGGACCTGCGCGTCGACGTACGCGCGATCCAGGCCGATACGGCATGGCATCCGGCTCGCTGCGAGATCAATGGGGATGGCTGAGTTCCAGGGAGCTGCGATCGAGCGTCGTGGTGCAATGTCATCCGTGCCATGACGGGCCCTTACCCGCGCCACGGGCTAAAGCCCGCGGCTATGAAGGCCATAAGCCCCGCCTGATCGCTCGTTCCTCGCGAGCGGGGCTTCACCTGCTCGGGTGGGAAGGCCTGCTGAGAGTGGATCGATTCTTTTGCGGTTGAAGCCCCGTTCGGCGAGCGCAAGCGAGCCGAGACGGGGCTTATGGCCTTTCTAGCCCCGGGTTTCAACCCGGGGTGGTTTTCGGGGCGGCGCCTGCTTGCCTCCGCGGAGAAACATCGCCCCAAACACGAATGCCCCCGCGTCCTCGGACGCGGGGGCATCGTTTTCACATCACCTGTTCGGGGAGACGGCGGGGAAATCCCTGTCCCCTGTCCCCTGTAGCCTGTCCCCTACTTGGAGAACACCGCCCGCAGCTCGAACGGGCCGGAGATCGGCGGCGGGGTCCGGTCCTCGAGGACAACCATCCGCTTGTCGTTCTTCCCCAGCTTGCCCACCACGAACGGAACCGACGCCTCGTTCTTCATCGTACTCCCCTTGAGATGGCGCCCGGACGGCTCCGGGCGGAAAGCGGTCCCTGTCCGCACCCGCCGCAGCCTTCCCAGGGCCCGGTAGATGCGGTCGCGGCGGGCGGTCCCGCGGTTCTGCGAACCGTGGCGCCCCACGCGCTCAGTACTTGCGGATCACGCCGACGACGATTCCCTGGATCTGCACCGAATCACCCGGGAAGTACATGGGGTCCATGGTCGGGTTGGCCGGCTGCAGGCGGACGCGGCCGCCCGTCTCGCGGTAGAACTTCTTGACCGTGGCCGAGCCGCCGGGGGTAACCCCGTCCGCCACCAGCGCCACCACCATCTCGCCGTTCTCGGCCGTCTGCCGAGAGTTGACGATGATGTAGTCGCCGTCGCGGATCTGCTCGTCGATCATGGAGTCGCCGCGCACGCGCAGCACGTAGTTGTTGCCGCGCCGCACCATGTCGTGCGGGACCGTGATGGTCTCCTGCTCCGCGATGGCCTCGATGGGGAGGCCGGCGGCCACGGCGCCCATCAGCGGAAGCTCCAGCGCCGGGGCGTGCAGGTCGGCGCGGACCACCTCCAGCGAACGGCTCTTGTTGTAGTTCTTCCGGAGAAAGCCCTTTTGCTCCAGATTGGTGAGGTGCTCGTGGACCGTGGCCAGCGAATTGTAGCCGAAATGGTCCGCGATCTCCTCGTAGCTCGGCGAGTAGCCGTTCGTCTCCACGAAGCTCTCGACGTAGTCGAGGATCTGCCTCTGCTTCTTGGTGAGCGCCATCCGCTTCTCCGCGTGGGGGATTGCCTTCCGAACAGGTGCCGAAGAATATACCCGAAGGCAAACCGAAGCGCAAGGAATTCGTTGAAGTCTTTGACCGACAGCATCCTGGACCGCATCGTCGCCACCAAGCGCGACGAAGTGCGGCATGCCGTTCCGCGCCTTTCCGAGTACCGCGACATTGCGCGCCAGGCCGATGCCCCACGGGGGTTTGCGGCCGCTCTGCGCCGTCCCGGAGAGGTGCGCCTTCTGGCGGAAGTCAAGCGCCGCTCCCCGTCCGCCGGCGACATCCGGCCGGGCGCCAATCCGGCGGAAATCGCCCGCGCGTACGTCGATGGAGGCGCCGCGGCGCTTTCCGTCCTGACGGACCGCGAGTACTTCGGGGGTGACCTGGAGTATCTGCGGGCCGTCAGAGCGGAGGTGCCCGTCCCTGTCATCCGCAAGGACTTTCTCATCCACCCCGTGCAGGTGTGGGAGGCGCGCGCGGCGGGGGCCGATGCCGTGCTCCTCATCGTCCGCATCCTGGAGCAGCCGCTCCTCGCCGAGCTGCACGGGCTCGCGGCGGAGCTGGGGATGGACGTGCTGGTGGAGGCGCACACCGGGGCGGAGCTGGACCGGGCGCTGGAGGTGGGCGCCACGCTGGTGGGCGTCAACAACCGCGACCTGGACACCTTCGTCACCGACCTGGACCTCTGCGTTCGCCTGGCCTCCCGCGTCCCCGCGCACGTGACGTACGTGGGGGAGAGCGGCATCCGCACCGCGGCGGACGTCGACCGGCTGGGCGCCGCGGGGATTGACGCCATCCTGGTCGGCGAGTCGCTGATGCGGCAGCCGGACGTGGGTGCCGCGGCGGCCGCGCTGGTGGGACGGCCCAAGTCCGGCGTGCGCGGCGGATGACGGAGGTAAAGGTCTGCGGGCTGATGCGCCACGAGGACGCGGCGGTCGCGGCGGAGGCCGGGGCGCGCTGGCTGGGCGTGATTCTGGCCCCCGGCTTCAAGCGGAGCGTGACGGCGGACGACGCGCGCATTATCTTGGGAAGTTTCCAGGCTCGGCGAGTCGGCGTTTTTGTGGATGAGGATGAACTGATCCTCAGATCCGTCGCAGAAAAGGCGGGGGTGGACGTCCTGCAGTTGCACGGCGACGAATCTCCTGATTTTGCGGCCCGGCTGCGCGAGGCGGGGTGGGAGGTGTGGAAGGCGGTGCGCGCGCGCGACGCGGACGATTTTTCCGCCGCCGCGGCCCGCTACGCCGGCGCCGTGGACGCCCTGCTGGTGGACGGCTACAGCCCCGTCTCCCACGGCGGCGTCGGCGCGTCGTTCGACTGGGAAGCCGTGGCGGAACGGCTGGGCGAGCTGCCGGCCGATCTGAAGCTGATCGCCGCGGGCGGGCTGCGGCCTGACAACGTCGCAGAAGCCGTCCGCATCCTGCGCCCCCACGCAGTAGACGTAAGCTCCGGCGTGGAATCCGCGCCGGGGCGGAAAGACCCGCAGGCGGTGCGTGATTTCGTGCGTGCCGTGCATTCCTCCGTTTGACAGCAGGCATGACGTACCAGGCAGTGGATGCAGGAAACGCCGTGGCCGATCCCACCGGCCGCTTTGGCGAATACGGGGGCCGCTTTGTCCCCGAGACGCTGATTACCGCGCTGGACGAGCTGGCGGAGGTATACGCCACAGCCGCCGCCGACCCGTCGTTCTGGGAGGAGCTGGGCGCGCTCTGGCGC
>DASTVC010000248.1:0-7348 GCA_035759295.1 Longimicrobium sp.
ACCGTGGGGCCGGGCGGCATAACCAACCGCTCTCACGACCCAATCTCCGTCGCGTCACAACCGACTATCATCACCGTTACCTGCATCGCGCCAGTTGTGTGCGGTGATCTCGATGTGGAGGTGGAAGCCGCGGACGGTACCCCGCAGACCACCGGGATCACACCTGGGGCCGGTGGAACAGGGTCCGTACGTATCTCCTCGAGCCTGCTGGGTGGAGCTCAGGCAACCTTGCGCGTGAGTGGAGATCAAACGGCCGGCGGTACCGTCGCGCTGGTGCGCGATGCCAACTCGCCACCGCCACCTCCGCCGGACACGACGGTGACGTTGACGAAGGTTGACGTGGGGGCATTGCTCACGCGCGACTGCGGCGATTCGATCACCTTCAGCGGCCCCCTGTACGACGCCCGCATCAACACCGCGAACTTCGTCGTCACACCCGTAGGCAACGTGCTACTCCGGCCGAGTGACGTGGTCGACGAGAACGACGTGGTCGTGGTTCACGTCGTGGGCGACGCGCAGGTGGTGTCGCGGCTGGCTGTCACGCGGTTGTCAGAGTTCCGGACACCGGGTCAGGTGAGCTTTGTAGGCCAGGGATTGAGCCTTAGCCCCGAAAAGGGCGCAGACGGCGCCCCCCTGGCCTCGCGGTGTGTCATCCGCCAGTTCAGAGTCACGGATTTCGCGCCGGGAGAAAAGGGAGAGATCCAGCTCGCGCTGGTGGACGAGAAGGGCGCGAAGGCAGAGGTCGGCAAGTTCGACTTCGGGGTGCACACGCTGTACTCGGGTGCCTTCTCGTTCGGGCCAGTACGGACAGAGCTTCGGGATCCCGACATCGGCACGGTGACCCGGTCCGGTAAGGAGATTGTCACCGCGACGGAGGATGGAACGCCTCGTGTGCTATACGTGCTCTCGTTCACCCCTTTTATGTGGGGGCGCCGTGAGCTGGAGGAGCCAGGGCAATGGTATACCCACATCAATCCCACCATTAGCATCGTTCCCGCGCACGTGCAGGACAACGCCATGCTGGGCCTCAGCATCGACGTGCTCAACAGCTTTTACCTGCAGGGCGGTGTGCACGCGGGACGGGTGCGGCGGCTGGACACGCGCTCCGGCCTTGAGCTGGGCGACGAGTTTACCGGCACCGGCGACGTTCCGACGGTGAAGGAATGGGATGCAGACTGGTTCGTGGGGCTTACGGTTGACTTGCGGGCGGCCGTGGAGTTCCTGAAGATCGCCGCGACCGGGGCGGGCGGCGGCTGATCCCCGCTGCGTCTGTCGCTTCCTTCGTCTGCCGCCGCACGCTGGTACGGGTGCGGCGGCGCCGCTATTCTGAGCGCTCGGCACTCACCCCCTCGCCCGGAGCGCGCGCGTGAACATCCTGGTCCTCAACGTCGGCAGCTCGTCGCTCAAGTTCCAGCTGATGGACACGGACGCGGAGCGGATGAAGGAAAACACCGACCGGCGGCTGGCGCGGGGGCAGATCGAGCGCATCGGCGGCGAGGCGGTGTGGAGCTTTCGCGCGGGGGACGCGCCGCCGGTCAAGGGGAGCGCCTCGCTCAAGGACCATCGCGCGGCCATCGAGTACCTGCTGGCGTGGATCGTCGCGGACGACTCCGGCGTGGAAATCCACTCGCTGGCGGAGATCGGCGCCGCGGGGCACCGGGTGGTGCACGGGGGCGAGCACTTCGTCAACTCCGTGTCGATCGACGACGCGGTGATGCGCGGCATCGAAGAAACCATCGAGCTGGCGCCGCTGCACAACCCGGCCAACCTCAAGGGCGTGCAGGCGGTCAAGGCGGTGCTGGGCCCGGCGGTGCCACAGGTGGCCGTCTTCGACACGGCGTTCCACCATACGCTGCCGGAGCGCGCGTTTCTCTACGCCATCCCCTACTCGCTCTACCGCCGCCACCGGGTGCGCCGCTACGGCTTCCACGGCACGTCGCACCGGTACGTGGCCTACCGCTGGCGCCAGATCACCGGCACCCCGCGCGAGGCGCAGAAGATCATCACCCTGCACCTGGGCAACGGCTGCTCGGCGTGCGCCATCCGCGGCGGCGAATCCATCGACACCTCCATGGGCTTTACCCCGCTGGAGGGGCTGGTGATGGGGACGCGCTCAGGCGACCTGGACCCCGCGCTGCTGGACTACATCGCGGAGAAGGAGGGGCTGAACCTCGCCGGCGTGGAGACGCTGCTGAACAAGCAGTCCGGGCTGCTGGGGATCAGCGGCCTGACCAACGACATGCGCGAGCTGCTGGCCGAGGCCGAGGAGCACGACGACCGGCGCGCGTGGCTGGCCATCGAGATCTTCTGCTACCGCGTTCGCAAGTACATCGGCTCGTACTTGGCGGCGATGGGCGGGGCGGACGCCATCTGCTTCGCCGGCGGCATCGGCGAGAACGCGCCTGCGGTGCGCGCGATGATCTGCCAGGAGATGGAGTGGGCCGGGATCAAGCTGGACGAGGCCGCCAACCACGCCTGCAACGGCGTGGAGGCGCGCATCAGCGCCGAGGGCGCCAAGCCCGAGGTGTGGGTGATCCCGACGGACGAAGAACTGCTGATCGCCCGCGACACCTTTCGCGTGGTGAACGGGCTGGAGACGCGGTACTGACGAGGGGGTACGAAGGTGCGTGGGATCGGGTGAAGGAGAGCTTCACGTGCACCGCCACCGCCACGGGCTAAAGCCCGCGGCTAGGACGGCCATAAGCCCCGTCTTTGCTCGTTCCTCGCAAAACGGGGCTTCACCCGCTCCCGTACCCAACGGCCGGCGCGACCCACCGTTTGCGCGTAGTCCCATGGTGTTGAAGCCCCGCCGGGCGAGCTCCGCGAGCCCAGGGCGGGGCTTATGGCATTTCTAGCCCCGGGCTTTAGCCCGGGGGTTCGGTGGGCGCCCCGTTGCCCCATCCGCCGCGCCGCGCGAAGTTGGCGCGCATGGTTCGCGGACGATTCGCACCCAGCCCTACCGGCGCGCTGCACCTGGGCAACGCGCGCACGGCGCTCCTCGCGTGGCTGCACGTGCGGGCGCACGGCGGCGCGTTCGTCATGCGCGTGGAAGACCTGGACGTCGGACGTGTGCGGCCGGGGATCATGGAGCGGCAGCTGGACGAGCTGCGCTGGCTGGGGCTGGACTGGGACGAGGGGCCGGACGTGGGCGGGGCGTACGCGCCCTATATCCAGTCCCAGCGGCGGGAGCGCTACGACGGGGCGCTGCGGCGGCTGGCGGAGCGGGGGCTGCTCTTCGAGTGCACCTGCTCGCGGAAGGACATCGCGCAGGCCGCCAGCGCGCCCCACGCCGGCGAGGAGGGGCCGCGCTACCCCGGCACCTGCCGCGCGCGGCTGGTCGATCCGTCCGTCCCCTCGCTGATGGAGCACGGGCGGGCGGATTTTGCGCTGCGGGTGCGGGTGGAGCCGGGCGCCGTGTGCTTCAGCGACGGAGTGAT
Organism: Longimicrobium sp.; assembly: GCA_035759295.1. Taxonomy (GTDB): domain Bacteria; phylum Gemmatimonadota; class Gemmatimonadetes; order Longimicrobiales; family Longimicrobiaceae; genus Longimicrobium. The sequence continues at coordinate 3,438 of DASTVC010000248.1, forward strand.
GGGCGACTGCTGCTTCGATCCCGCGGCGGAAACCGGCGACTTTGTGGTGCGGCGCAAGGACGGCGCGGCGGCGTACCAGCTCGCCGTCGTCGTGGACGACGCGGCGATGCGGATGACGCACGTGGTGCGCGGCGCGGACCTGCTGTCGTCCACCGCGCGGCAGATCATGCTCTGCCGCGCGCTCGATCTACCGGTGCCGGAGTTCGTCCACGTGCCGCTGATGCTGGGGGCGGACGGCGAGCGGCTGGCCAAGCGCCACGGCGCCGTCTCGCTGGGCGAGCTGCGCGACGCGGGCGTGCCGCCGGCGCGCGTGTCCGGCTGGCTGGCCGCGACGTGCGGGCTGGCCCGGCCGGGGGAGGAGATCGCCCCCCCGGAGCTGGTGGCGCGCTTCGACGTCGGGCGCCTTTCGAAGACCCCGACGGCGGTTTCGGAGGCCGATCTGGCGCGGCTGCGCGGGGGCGGCGGAGACGGTTGAATCTGCATCCATCCACCGTGGCAGCCGGTGTTTGCGACGGAAACTATTCCGCGAAGGCGTGTTGCGCGCTATTTTCCTCGCAATCACCCGAACAATCTCCCCCCCGAAGAAGCGCTTTCCCCTCTTCGCGCCACGTACCCTGGAGAATCCCTGATGCGATTCGGTGTGCTCGCCCTGGCCGGGCTGCTCGTGCTGCCCGCCGCCGCCGCCGCACAGAACGACGGGGGCTTTGCCTCCGAGCCCCCCGCCGGCCTGGTGCCCTACACGCGCTTTGCCGTTACGCCGTGGGTGGGCTTCCGCGTGCCCTACGGCTCCGGCAACTACTTCGTCGCGACCGAGAGCGGCAGCGTCTTTCAGCTGGAAGAAGACCGCGGCGGCGGCGGGGCCCTTGGCCTGGACGCCGCCTACCAGGTCACCGGCCCGCTGAACGTGATCGCCGGCGTGGGCTACTCCGATGCCGACCAGAACGACCTGACCGTGATCGACGAGGGCGGCGGCGTGACCGAGTACCAGTCGGACGGGCCCGCGGTGTGGTTCGTAAAGGCGGGCGTGCAGTACCGCCTGCCGGACCCCATCCCCGACAACCGCCGCTTTCACCCGGCGGCGTACATCACGGTGGCCCCGGCCATGGTGTTCATGGACTGGCCGGAGTTCGAGGGCTTCGACGATGACGTGAACGGCAGCACGCGCAGCTTTGCGCTCAACCTGGGCGTGGACGCGGTGACCAACATCGGGTCGCGCGGGCTGGCGCTCTCGTTCGCCGTGGAAGACTACCTCACGTTCCTGGACCAGGACCGCATCCGTGTGCGCGACGAGACGCTGCTGGGCAACCTCTTCGAAGAGCCGGTGGTGGTCGACTACGACGCATCCACCAACAACATCCTGATGCTGCGCGCCGGCCTTTCCTGGCGTCATTGATCCAGCGGACGGGTCGGTAGATGCACCGAAGGGGCGCTCTCCAGCACGGAGGGCGCCCCTTCGCGATTCGAGGGGGAAAGAAGCTCGCTGTCATACTGAGGGAGGCGCCGCGTGAAACCGTCTTCACGCTCAAGGCCGTGGCGCCGACCAAAACATCTTTATCGGGAACGGGCGGGGTCCCTCGCGTCAAAGCAGCCGTAGCCGACGAGACCGTGCGCCCATCATAAAGATTCTTCGGTCGGCGCACAGGCGATGGTGAACGGGAAAGGACTGAGCGCGCGCCTCCCTCAGAATGACACCGTCCGCCAGATGTTATCGGTGCTCCTCTCCGGATCTGCCGTATTCCGGATCAGTCGTCGTGGCGGATGTCGCCGCGCATCTTCTTGACGGCGGAGCGCTTCTTCTTCTCGTCCAGCCGCGCTTCCTTGGCGGCGCGCGAGGGGCGCGTCTTGATCCGCTTCTTGGGGATGACCAGCGCCTGCGCCACCAGCTCCGCGAAGCGCGCCGTGACGGACTCGCGGTTCTGGTGCTGGCTGCGCGATTCGCTCGACGACATCAGCAGCACGCCCTCGCCGTTGATGCGGTTGGCCAGCTTGTCCTGGATGCGCGCCCGCTGCTCGTCCGTCAGGCTGGGCGACGCGCCCACGTCCCACGCCAGCTCCACGCGGCTGGACGACGTGTTCACGTGCTGCCCCCCCGGCCCCCCCGACCGCGTGGCGCGATAGGTAAGCTCCGCGCGTGGAATCCACAGCGAGTCGTTGATCTGCAGGACCGTATCTTCCGCCATCCCCTCCCACCCCTCCGTTCGAATGATGCGGCGCGCCCCGTTGCCATGCGCGCCGCGCACCTTCAATCTACACGCCGCGGGGTTCGCCCGCCGGGTCGCGGCACGCCTCTGGCAATCCGCCGCGCGCCTGACTCACGTCGCAAGGAGAATGCAGGAATGCCCCAGTCCCCGTCCAGCGCCCGCAGCCACGCCGTCCGCGCGGAGAACCCGCGCCACTACCACCTCATCGGCATCGGCGGGACGGCCATGGCGTCGCTGGCGGGGCTGCTGCGCGCCGCCGGGCACCGCGTTACCGGCAGCGACGAGAACGTCTACGAGCCCATGGCCAGCCAGCTGCGCAGCCTGGGCATCAGCTACGCCGAGGGATACGCGCCCTCGAACCTGGACGTGAATCCCGACATCGTCGTCGTCGGCAACGCCATCTCGCGCGGCAACGCGGAGCTCGAGGCGGTGCTGGAGCGGCGGATGCACTACACCGCCGCCGCCGTCGTCATCAAGGACGAGCTTCTGCGCGGCCGCCACGTGCTGGCCGTCGCCGGCACGCACGGAAAGACGACGACGACCTCGCTGCTGGCGTGGATCCTGGAGAGCGCGGGCCTCAATCCGTCGTTCCTTATCGGCGGCATCGCGGAGAACTTCGGCAGCAGCTTCCGGCTGACGGAATCGGATTACTTCGTCATCGAGGCCGACGAGTACGACACGGCGTACTTCGACAAGGGGCCCAAGATGTGGCACTACCTGCCCGTCACGGCCATCGTCAACAACATCGAGTTCGACCACGCCGACATCTACCGCGACTAAGAGGCGTACCGCTTCGCCTTTGCCCGCTTCATCAACCTCGTCCCCCGCAACGGCACGCTGGTGGCGGGGTGGGATTCGCCGATCACCCGCGAGCTGGCGCCCAAGTCCTTCGCCCCCATCGAGTCCTTCGGCTACGGGGACGATTCGATCGCGGAGGGCGAGCACCCGCGCTGGACGGCCCGCGACGTCTCGTTCGGCGAGCAGGGGACGCGGTTCACCGTGCTGCACGACGGCCAGGTGTGGGGCGACGTGCAGACGCCGCTGACCGGCGCGTTCAACGTGCGCAACTGCCTGGCGGTGATCGCGGCGGCGGAATCCATCGGCGCGGACCGCGAGGGCGTGCGCCAGGGGCTGCGCACGTTCGCCAGCGTAAAGCGGCGGATGGAGGTGCGCGGCGAAGTGCGCGGCGTAACGGTGATCGACGACTTCGCCCACCACCCCACGGCGGTGCGCGAGACCATCGAGGCCATCCGCCAGCGCTACCCCGGCCGCCCCGTCGTCGCGGTGTTCGAGCCGCGCAGCTACACCGCCCAGCGCCGCGAATTCCAGGATGCGTACCGCGACGCGTTCGCCAGCGCGGAGCGGGTGGTGCTCGCGGGCCTCTTCCACCCCGAGCGCTACACGGCGGATACGGCGATGAACCCGCTGGAGCTGGTGGATGCCTGGCGGGCCGCCGGCAAGCCCGCCGACTTCATCCCAGACCCCGACGAGATCGTCGCGCGCCTCACGCCGCAGCTCAAGGGCGGCGAGGTGGTGCTGGTGATGAGCAACGGCGGCTTCGGCGGCATCCACGGCAAGCTGCTGGATGCGCTGGCGCGCTGACGCTCAACCCCCGGCTTCGCCCCACACGGACCGAACCGGCGCTCGGAAGATCCACAGAAGCCCGTCCCGACACGCCGTCGGGACGGGCTCTGCGCTCCCTCTGTAGTC
>DASTVC010000249.1:0-11332 GCA_035759295.1 Longimicrobium sp.
CACACTTCGCCCGTTGACTTCCTGAGGGAGCGCCACGCGAAACCGCCAATCCACTCAACCCCCTGCGCGCGACCGAAGGACCTCCTCTCCGTCTGCTCGGAGCATGTCTTCAGCTACTGTGCGTTCGGCTCGCGTGGGCCGGGTCCGGGGTGATGCAGTAGCGCCGTCGTGATGCAGGCGAGGTCCTTCGGTCGGCGCCAGAGCCCGTCGTCAGGCAAGGGTTCGCGCGGCGCCTCCCTCAGGAAGTCAACGCTTTTTCCTCAACGAAGAACAGAACGGAAGCTGTGTCCGCGGCCCCCGTTCGTCCGTCATCCGCCCGCGTTCTCTTCCTTGCGTGACTGCAGGTAGGCGGCGGGGCGGAGGATGGTGACGCCGCCGACCTGCTTGCCGTACCACGGGCCGAAGTGCGTCTGGTCGCCGGTGACGAGGTGCGTGGCGCCGCAGACGATGGCGGCAGAGAGGATGGGCCGGTCCTTTTCGGGAAGGATCACGTCAGGCGGCAGGGCCCACGAGCCGCTTTCGTGGATCAGGCGCACTCCGCGCTGCAACTCCTCCAGGCGCCGACGCTGGTCGATGCCGGAGAGGTTGCGGCGCGCCTCCTCCAGCGCGTAATCCGAGGTGACCAGCTCCGTCTCCGTGAGCATCCAGAACTCGCGGAGCGGTGATTCAACCCGGTAAGCGGCGGAGAAGAGAACGTTCGCGTCCAGAAACAGGACGTGCACGCGTCAGAGCGGCGGCGCGTCGTGCGCAATGGCGTCGGGGTCCAGGCCCATTCGCCGAACCTCGTCGCGGGCCCACGCGTAGTCGTCGGGCCCCATGGCGTTGTTGAGCAGGAACTCCGCCTTGCGCGCGTCGGTGTAGCGCTCCACGGGGAGCACCACGGCCGGCCGCAGCAGGATTCCGTCTTCGACTGCCTCCGCGATGAACATGGCCCCTTCCTCCATTCCAAACTGCCGCCGGAGCTTGGCGGGAAGCACGATTGCGCCCCGCTTGCCCACCCTGATCGACTCCCGGCTCATTGGCGTTGCTCCATCAGAATGTCAGAAGTTCTGAAAATCTGCAAGGGGGGCGTGTTTCGCGCAAGAACCTTGGTACCACGGCTGGCTCAGAAGGCGCGCAACCGAGTGTGTTCGTGGCGTAAAATTCGAGACAGGAGGGTTGTCAGATCGGCATCGACATCAACGAAAAACGCCTCCAGCGTGGTTCCGGAGGCGTTTTCGTATGTGGTCGTGGGGGTGGCTCGCGCTGCTTGGTCAACTCCCCTCCCGTTGCTGCAGGGACTTAAGCTCCGCGACGCGCTCCAACTCGAACTCTCGGAAGCGGTTGATGCGTTCGTCGGAGAAATCGGCAGGCGTAACGCCACGCCGAAGCCCATAGTCCCGCATGCTGTCGTTCAGTTTGCCGAAGTGGCAATACAGGGTGTTGTCCCCATTCTTGTGACGAAGACCGGCGATGCCATCCTTGAGCAGGGCCCAGTAATTCTCGACATAGTAGCTGTACATCTCCCAAGCCATCTCGCGGCTGATCACCCGTTTTTCCACGTACAGCCCCAGCGTTTCGAAAAACGAGCATACGGTTTCTTCTGAATTGCCGAACGCGGGTGCCGTGCTGCTCCACCGCTCACAGGTACTGCCGCGGGCAAGTACCGCTTCGGGAGCGGTCCAGCGTTCGTGAAAGCCATTGAGGGAAGCTAGGACGTTGGAATGGCCCTGGATCTGTACCTGCCAAGCGATGAAAAACAGGCTCGCCGCGACGATGAACGCTTGAACCATCGCCCAAAACCATTCCGATTGGCTTCCGATGAAGAACGGGCTGCTGGAGACGACGACCGTATCGACTTCCATTTTTCCCTCCCGGCAAAGGATGCATCGAAAACCCCTCGCACGCGCAACATCTAATCGCCATGATCCGCGCTGACAAGCGAGCTTTCGAGCCCCAATTGCACGGAACGAAAAACGCCTCCAGCACCGGGCCGGAGGCGTTCATTGTATCGACGGATGCGAAGCGTTACCGCCCCGCCGACAGCTTCTCGCGCTCGGCGGCCGCGCCTTCGCGGTCCAGGCGATCCACCGTCGCGGTCACCGACGCCGGAGTGGGGACGGGGCGCGCTTCGGGCGCCGTCTCGCGGGCAAAGGCGCCGGCGATCTGCGCGTAGTTGCTGCCGGGGTGCCAGAAGATCCAGTCCTCGATCCCCAGATCGTACAGCGCGCGGATCTGGTCTCGCGCCTGCTCCGCGCGGTACGGAAAGCCGCGATCGTTCCACGTGGCGGTGAACGCCTGGATCCACGGGATGATGCGCGCCGGCTCCACCCCCGCCGCCCGCAGCCGCTCGTTGCGCACCACGCCCATCCCCACCGACGCGTGCACCGTCTCGTACGGCTGGCGGTTGGGGCGGTGGATCCCCGCCAGGTGGGTGGGGAAGTAGTGCGACGGGTAGACCATCGGCAGCAGGGCGTCCGTCGTCGCGCTGACGCGCTCCCACTGCTGCCCGATCCCCACGTCGCGCGCCTCGTTCATCGACAGGCCGAAGACGTCCGCCGTGACCGTGGCGCCCAGCGGGTGGATCCGCTCGCGCGCGGCGGCCAGGAAGCCGGCGATGGCGTCCGTGCGGTTGCCGGTGGAATCGGCCTCCGGGTGCACCTGCAGCGGCAGGCTGCGGTACTGCTCGGGAAAGCGGACGTAGTCGAACTGGATCTCGCGGAACCCCGCGCGCACCGCCTCTTCGGCGACGGCGATGTTCATCTCCCACACGTCGCGGTCCCACGGGCTCACCCAGCTCAGCCCCTGGCGGTCGCGCCAGAGCGAGCCGTCCGGGTTGCGGATGCTCCACTCCGGCTTGAGCCGCGAGAGCCGCGGGTCCTTGAAGACGACCACGCGGGCGACGGGGTAGATGCCGTGCGCCCGCAGCGTGTCGGCGATGCCCTTCAGGTCGCGGACGGGAATGCTGCGCTCGTGCGCCGCCTGCCGCGCGACCGGCACCTGGCTGGGAAACCGCACGCCGTCCTCGTCCTTGACGTCCACCACGAAGGTGTTGATCTCCGTGGTATCGGCCAGCGCCAGCAGCTCCGCGCGCTTCACCGGGTTGCCGATGGCGTAGGAGCTCACGTAGATGCCGCGGATGATGGGCGGCGCCGTGTCGCGCGGACGGGGCGCCGGCGGTGGCGCCGGCTGCGGCTGGACTTGCGGATTGGGCGGCGACTCGGCGACGAGCGACGAGGCCATTCTGAGCTCTCGCTCCGCCTCGCGGCCAAGGTCCATGCAGGCGGCGCCCGCGACCAGCGCGCAGGCGAGGGTAGGCGCGATCCAGCGGCGGCCCGGGGACAGCATGTCGAGCACCAGAATGTAAAGGACTGCGGACTACGGGTGCACCCGGAGCGGCGCACCTTTCCAGCGGAAGTTGCGGCTGAACATGGAGTCAGGTCGGCCGGAAAGGCGGCGCCGGAGGCGGCCTGGCGGGCAGACGGATGTTCCCATTCGCCGAAAAATCTGCGACGCAAAAACGCTGCCGCGGGGAATGGATGTGGACACTCCGACGGCCTTTTCTATCGAGCTTTTCCCCACAAGCATTTCGGCGTTTCGATCGGGCGTCGTGCGCGCTTCGCGATGGGAAGCGAGGTGCGGATGCCATGCCCCGGCAGAGGCGCGTCCGCCCCACCTTTTCGCGCACCCCGCGCGCGCGTACATTGCCGCCATTCACGGTGCCGCCACCCGCATACGGCAGCATGGACCGCATCGACCGACCTGGCCCGGACAACGCCGCGCAGTTCCAGGCGATGCGGGAGCCCGCCGTCCGGCTGGGCGACGAGTACGTGGACGAGATCGTAATGATCAAGCGCCTGGCCTGACGCCGGGCGCGTGCCGCTTTCAGGGGGGAAAACGTGGATCCGAATCGCATCCTGATCATCGACTACGGCTCGCAGTTCACGCAGCTCATCGCGCGGCGCATTCGCGAAGAGCGGGTCTACTGCGAGATCCAGCCGCCCACGCGCTCGCTGGAGTGGATCCGCGAGTGGGCGCCCAGGGGCATCATCCTTTCCGGCGGCCCCTCATCCGTCTACGGCGACGACGTGCCGACGGCCGAGCCGGAGCTGCTGCGGATGGGCATCCCCGTCCTGGGGGTGTGCTACGGGATGCAGCTGATCACCCACCTGGAGGGCGGCGTCGTCGAGCGCGGCAAGCGGGAGTACGGCCGCGCGCAGCTCACGGTGGAGGACAACACGGGGCTGTTCGACGGCTTTGCGCAGGGCGGGCAGACGCAGGTGTGGATGAGCCACGGCGACCACATCGTGCAGCCGCCGCCCGGGTACCGCATGCTGGCGACGGCGCAGGGGATCTGGGCGGCGTTCGCGGCTGAGGACCGGCCCGTGTACGGCGTGCAGTTCCACGTGGAGGTGGCGCACACCGTCCGCGGCGCCGACATCATCAGCAACTTCCTGTTCCGCATCTGCGGCTGCGAGCCCACGTGGACGGCCGGGTCGTACATCGAGACGGAGATCGAGAAGATCCGCGCGCTGGTCGGTACGGACCGCGTGATCTGCGGCCTCTCCGGCGGGGTGGATTCGTCCGTGGCCGCGTCGCTCGTCCATCGGGCCATCGGCGACCAGCTGACCTGCATCTTCGTGGATACGGGGCTGCTGCGGCAGGGCGAGCGCGAGAGCGTGGAACGCACCTTCCGCGCGCACCTGGGGATCAAGCTGGAGGTGGAGGATGCCTCCGCGCTCTTCCTGGAGCGGCTGCGCGGCGTGGAGGACCCGGAAAAGAAGCGCAAGATCATCGGCAACACCTTCATCGACGTGTTCGAAGAGGCGTCGGACCGCATCGGGGGGGACGCGAAGTATCTGGTGCAGGGGACGCTGTACCCGGACGTGATCGAGTCGCTGTCGGTAAAGGGGCCGTCGGCGACCATCAAGACGCACCACAACGTGGGCGGGTTGAAGGAGGAGATGCGGTTCGCGCTGATCGAGCCGCTGCGAGAGCTGTTCAAGGACGAGGTGCGGCAGGTGGGGCGCGAGCTGGGGCTGCCGGAGGAGATGGTAGGGCGGCACCCGTTCCCCGGGCCCGGCCTGGCCATCCGCGTGCTGGGCGCGGTGGACGAGCGCGAGCTGGCCATCCTGCGCCAGGCGGACCTCATCTACCTGGACGAGATCCGCTCGGCCGGCCTGTACGACCAGATCTGGCAGGCCTTCGCCGTACTCCTCCCCGTCCGCTCGGTCGGGGTGATGGGGGACGAGCGGACGTACGAGAACGTCTGCGCCCTGCGCGCCGTCACCAGCCGCGACGGCATGACGGCGGACTGGTACCCGTTCCCCCACGACGTGCTGGCCAGGATCTCGACGCGCATCATCAACGAGGTGACCGGCATCAACCGCGTCTGCTACGACATCAGCTCCAAGCCGCCCGCGACGATCGAGTGGGAGTAGGCCGGTACGAGGGTACGAGGGTACGAGGGTACGAAAGTACGGACGCGGTTCGACTGGCTCCGCGGCTGAGCGGCCGAAGCCGCCGCAACGAAAGCGGAAAGCGCCCCAAACCGCGCGGGGCTTTGGAAGTGGGTGATGAGTGACACGCCAAGTCTGACTGGACATCTGGACATAGGGGGCTTTTGCGGGCGAATTACCCGCGAAGCTCCTTATCCCTTGCGGTCTCCCGACCAACGACTCTGATTCAGATGAATCCCGCCGCAGTCAACGACGAAGTGGCTCGGTTTATCGCCGCGAGTCTTATTGTGCTGGATGTTGATACTCAGCAACGTCCCGTCCTGCTATTACTTGATGCTCCGGTCTCTTTTCATCCGAATGGCGGGTGGTCTCGTCAGCTTGCACCAAGACCGCATTGGATGGATATCGTTGGCAGAAATCGCGATTCATTGTTTGCATTGAAGGAAGCAGAGATAGCCGCTTCCCGGATGTGGGAAGAAAATATGCCGAGGATGCCTGAGCTTAGAGATGGAGATCGGCTTGTCGAGTCGCCTTCATTCGAGCAAGCCAAGAGGTTTTACTTGGATGAACTGCTGATGATTTTAATTGAGTATCTTGAAAAGGCCGAATTAATTCAGTTAGCAGTTAGCGCCGTCGGGGACTTGCGCTTTGATCGTGGCGTTGTTGATGCTGTGCTGTCGCGCCATAACCATACTTGGCAGGCAACTCAGTTTATGCGTTCCGTCGTTGTGCCAATTCTCAATTTCGAATCACAGCTAGAGCAGATCAACTTCACGGACAATCTCAGAATTCGAAGGATGTCCAATGAGGAGAAAGCTGCATTCTGGAGTCCCATGGACAGTAATTTAAGTGCCTACCACATTCCACAACTGCAGGAGGTCTCCTTCTTAGCCGAGGCGAACTACGTGGCTCCGCGGGCAATAGGAAGTTCAACCATTATGATCCCTTCTCTTAAGCAACTGCTCACGGCTCTTAGGCTCGCCCAAGGCGGTGATGTTGGAGCGTTGGCATTTAGAGATACTTTATTGCCTTCGTTCGTGAGCCGTTCCTATGCGAGCGGACAACTTCCCGATTATTGGCTTCCTACCGATATCCGCCCTCCCCGATACGTTCTGAATACCGATGCCGCTACGTCAGTGCTGGAGCTGTTTGGCTTGCTCACTCGTGCAAAAGCTAACGGCCGGATCAGTGACCTCGATACTTCGCTCCGGAGATTCAACCAGCATTATTCTAGGCGCTTCGATGAAGATAAGATATTGGACCTCACTATCGTGTTGGAGAGCACCTTGCTTTTTGGAGATAATAACGAGTTGAGCTACAAGGTTGCGTTACGCGGTGCAGCACTTTTGAAGGATCAAGTACCGCCAGCCGACGTGTTTCGGCTGTTACGGGACCTCTACAAGGCTAGAAGTGCAATCGTTCATAATGGTCTCGATTCTCGGGCGATTGAGAAGAAGGGCTACACTGCAGGAATGTCAGTCGGTGATTTTGTTACTGCTGTGGCACAGTGTGTCCGAATTGTTCTGGCGCGCTATCTTCAGGCTATTGACATCGGTGGCTCAGTCCGCAAGGTCACGGAGTCCCTCGACTCTGTTCTGGTAACGCAACTTCAGCCGGACATCACATGACCCGAGAGCGGCGACCCGCAACATTGGTTCTTCGTTGAGAGGACGCTGAGGAAAAGACGAGGACGCAGAGACAAATTACCTCCGCGTCCTCGTCCTTTTCTCTCCGCGTGATACCGCTGTCCTTGTGCGTCGAGCTTCCGCTCAGAGCGACGCCGCCATCAGGGCAGGAGCGGCGCGGCGGAGGGGGATGGGCTCCCGCGGCGCCTCTTCTTCCAGGCGGAAGGAGGCGACTAGGCGGTGCAGGCGCGCGGCAAGGCCGTTCAGCGACTCGTCGGACGCGTCGCCGGCAGACTGGCCGGCGCCGGCGAGCGAGGCGATGGTGGCCAGCGCGCCTTCCAGCTGCTCGGCAAGCGCGGCCATCTCCTGCGCGGCGGCGGCGTTCTCCTCCGCCACGGCGGCCACGGACTCCAGCACGGCCGCCGTGCCGTCCACCTGCCGGGCGATGGTGCGTGTCTCCCCCGACAGCGTCTCCACGAGGGACTCGCTGGTCTCCAGCGCGTGGAAGATCTCGTCCAGCGCCTGGCCCACCTCGGTGGCGCGCGCGGCGGTGGCCTGCACGCCGGCCGCGCTGCGCTCCATCTCCGCCACCGTCTGGTCCACGTCGTGGCGCAGCTCGCCCACCACCACCTCGGTGCGCCGGGCCGCGGCCGCCGCGCTCTCGGAGAGCACCCGCACCTCCGCGGCGACCACGGAGAAGCCGCGCCCCGCGTCGCCCGCGCGGGCGGCCTCGATGGCGGCGTTCAGCGCCAGCAGGTTGGTCTGGCTGGCGATCCCCGTGATGGTCTGCGCGAAGTCGGCGATCTGGGCGGAGTGGCGCTGCAGCCGGCGCACGCTCTCCACGTTCCCGGCGACCACCTGCCCCGCCTCCGCCGTCCCGCTGGCGACGGCGCGCACACGGCCGCCGCCCTGCTTGGCGGAGGCGACGGATTCGCGCAGCGCGCCGGCCATCCGCTCCGCACCTTCGGCGATGCTGGCGACGGAGGCGGAGATGGCGCCGGTCTGGTGGAAGGCCTGCTCGGCGGAATGGGCCTGGTCTTCGGCGCCGGCGGTGATCTGCGCGACGGCCTGGTTCAGGTGCTGCACGGCGTCCCGCGTCTCGCCGGAGAGCACGGTAAGCTCGGCCGCGTGGCCGGCCAGCGCGCCGCCGGTCCCCTGGATCTGTCCCATCACCCCGCGCAGGTCGCGCGACATGCGGTTGAAGGCGTGCGCCATCTGCCCCACCTCGTCCTCACCCGCCACGTGCACGTCCTCGCCCGTAAGGTCGCGCGCGGCAATGCGCTCGGCGCGGGCGGCGACGCGCGCCACCGGCCAGGTGACGGCGCGGTTCATCGCCCGCGCCATGGCCAGCCCGGCCACCAGCAGCGCGCCCAGGAGCAGCAGCCCCGTCAGCTGCGCGGCCGATCCGCCCGCGTCAACGTCGGCCGTCAGCTCGCCGGCCTCGGCCTGGTGGCCATCCTCCAGCGTGCCCAGCGGCTCGCGAAGCACGTCCAGCTGCTTGACCATCGTCGCCAGCTCCGCCTCCACGCCCGCCGTCCCCGGCGCCGCGGCGGCCACGCGCGCGGCGATCCGCTCGCCCGCCGCGGCATAGGCGTCGCGCGCCTGCACCGCCTGCGCGGCCATGGCCTGGCGCTCGGCGGAAAGGTCCGGAAGACGGCCATAGTCCGCCATGCGGTCACGGGCCTGCCCGGCGTTCTCTGCGTAGAAGTCCAGCCACTGCTTGCGCTCTGCCGCATCGCCCGCGCGCGCGGCGCGGTGCAGGGCCACCAGCATCTGGTACGCGTCGCGGTCCACGTTCAGCACCAGCGCCAGCCCCGCCATCTCGCGGCCGGAGAGCTCGCGGGTATCGGCCTGGTTGCGGCGGGCGTACAGCAGCATGCCCGCCACGCCCACCGCGGCCAGGAGCACCAGGGCGAACATGGCGCCGCGCAGCTTCCACGCGAACGGCCAGTCGCGGACGGCCCGCATGCGTGCGCGCGGCTGTGCGGCCGCGTCGTGCGTGGGAGAAAGGGACGGCATCGATTTATTTCGAAGTCTGGAAAGGCTCGGAAAACGGGGCGACCGGCATACCCTGAACGCGAAGACGCGGACGGGACGACGGTCGCTGGATGCGATGAGCGCGCATCGGTAGCCGCACGCGCTGATTTTGTCACGGAATCTAACGAAAATATCGAAAGGAGCGCTTCCGGGCAAGGTGGCGGATGTTCCGGATCGGGAACACACGTCGTTCTCCGCCATGGAGTTAGGGCCCGTCCGCCGGAAGCGCCGTTGCGGCACCGGGCGTGGGCGTGTACGCTTGTTCGCCGCACCCCGTTTCCGCCCCTCCACCCCCATCCTCCGGCGTCCCATGCGTACCCGCCTGATCCCCATCCTCGCCCTTCTCGCCGCCGTGCCTGCCGCGGCGCAGACGCCTGCGGAGCGGCTGCGGCAGCTGTTCGCGGACGACTGGGAGCTCACGCTGCGCGAAAGCCCCACCTTTGCCACCAGCATGGGCGACCGGCGCTTCAACGCGCTGCTGGACCCGGCGGGCCCGGAGGACGTGCAGCGCCGGACGGAGGAGAACCGCCGCTTTCTGGCGCGGCTGCGGGCCATTCCCCGCGACTCGCTGTCCGCCGCGGACCGGGTGAACTACGACATCTACGGCCGGCAGGTGGGGCTGGCGGTGGAAGAGGTGGAGCTGGGGCTGCACCTGATGCCCATCACCAACCGCGAGGGGTTCCACACCTGGTTTCCCGAGCTGCCGCAGCAGGTGCCGCTGAACAATACGGAGGACTACGAGAACTACATCGCCCGGCTGCGCGCCTTTCGCCCCTGGGTGGGGCAGTACGTGGCGCTGATGCGCGAGGGGATCCGCACGGGGATGGTGCTGCCCTCCGTCTCGCTGAACGGCATCGAGAGCAGTCTGCAGCCGCACATCGTCGCCGACCCCACGCAGAGCCTGCTGTGGGCGCCGTTCAAGGAGTTCCCCGCGGGCGTTCCGGAGTCGGACCGCGCGCGGCTGGCGGCGGCGGGGCGCGAGGCCGTCGAGCAGTCGGTGGTCCCCGGCTACCGCGACTTCCTGGAGTTCATCCAGCGCGAGTACGCGCCCGCCGCGCGGCGGGGGATCGGCGCGTCGGAGCTGCCGAACGGGCGCGCCTTCTACGCGCAGCGGGTGCGCAACTACACCACGCTGGACGTGACGCCGGACCAGGTGCACGAGACGGGGCTGCGCGAGGTGGCCCGCATCCGCGCGCAGATGGACTCGCTGATGCGCGCCACCGGCTTCACCGGCACTCTCCCCGAGTTCATCCAGTTCCTCCGCACGGACCCGCGCTTCTACGTCACCACCGGCGAGGCGCTGATGGAGCGGACGTCGCTCGTCCTGAAGCGGATGGACGGCGAGCTGCCGCGGCTGTTCGGCCGGCTGCCGCGCATGCCGTACGGCATCAAGCCCATCCCCGACTACATCGCGCCGCGCACCACCACCGCCTACTACTCGCGCCCCGCCGGCGACGGCACCCGCGCGGGGACGTACTGGGTGAACCTGTACGACCTGCGCAGCCGGCCCACGTACGAGATCGAGGCGCTCTCCTTTCACGAGGCCGTCCCCGGGCACCACATGCAGCTGGCCCTGCAGCAGGAGCTGGAGGATATCCCCAACTTCCGCCGCTTCGGCTCCTTCACGGCCTTCGTGGAGGGATGGGCGCTGTACGCGGAGCAGCTGGGCTACGACGTGGGCTTCTACACCGACCCGTACAGCCGCTTCGGCCAGCTTACGTACGAGATGTGGCGCGCCTGCCGGCTGGTGGTCGATACGGGGATGCACTGGAAGGGGTGGACGCGCCAGCAGGCCATCGACTACATGTCGGAGAACAGTGCCCTGACGATGCTCAACATCACCAACGAGGTGGATCGATACATCGCGTGGCCCGGGCAGGCGCTGGCCTACAAGACGGGGCAGATGAAGATCAGCGAGCTGCGCGCCGAGGCCCAGCGCGCGCTGGGCCCCCGCTTCGACCTGCGCCGCTTTCACGACGTGGTGCTGGGCTCCGGCGCGGTGCCGCTGACGGTGCTGGAGGCGAACGTGCGCGCGTGGATCGCGGAGGAGCAGGGGCGGGGAGGGTGAGCGGGTGACGCGTTTCCGCGGGGCCCTCACCCCCGACCGGCCTTTCGCTCGTTCCTCGCGACGGCGGTCGACCCCTCCCCCAAACTGCGGGGGAGGGGTGGTGTCGGCGGCATAGTTCGAAGCGGGATCGAAGTCCACCTCCCCCAGGGTTTTTTGGGGGAGGT
>DASTVC010000250.1:0-12715 GCA_035759295.1 Longimicrobium sp.
GGCCACGCGCGTGCCGTCCACCCGAATCACCTCCCTGCCCCCACCCGGACGCCATCGAGCCCCCACGGCGGAAAACCGTGGGGGCTCGATTGTCTGCATCCACCGTTGCGATGCCGTTCAGCCGGCGGCGATCCGCTCCGCGCAGAAGTAGCCGGACGCATCCTCCTCGCCGCCGCTCTCCCACGTGCCGGCGAAGCGGCCGGCCTCGATCGCGGTGACGGTGAGCGCGGTGAACGCGCCGTCGAAGCGCGGCATGCCACCCTGGTTGGCATCGGCGCCGAAACGCAGCATGACTTCGCTGCTCCCCGCGGGCGCGTTGGGACGCGGCCACTCCAGCACCAGCACCCCTGGCCGCGCCGCATCCGCCCGATCCACCGCCCCCGGCGCCACGGCACCCACGGCGGCGAGGTCCACGTTCGCCCCTCCGAACAGCGGGTAGCGGACCCCCGTGGCCGGGGGAACGGGCACCGGCCGCGCGCCGAAGGGCTGCAGCCGCAGCGTTCCCGCGGCGGATGACCCGGCGCGCGGGCCGTCCGTCGCCGTGAGCGTCAGGCGGAACTCGCCCGCGAGCGCGTCCGCCCGCGCGCCGGCGGTCAGCGGGCCCTCGACGGGCGCGCAGGCCGCGGCCTCGCTGGCCGGCGCGGGGGCACGGCCGGGGCAGGACTGGCCCGCCCATCCCACCAGCCCGAGCGCCGCCGCCAGGGCGAGGCCGGGGCGGGGCGCGAAGCGGAGCATGCTCACGGCAGCCGGGTGCGCCGGCCCTGCCGGTCGATCTTGAAGCGCGGGCCGGCGTAGACGTCGTTCTCCAGGCGCAGCCGGGTGCCCTGCGCGCCCTGCAGGGAGGCCGTCAGCGAGAAGGGGTCCGCGGCCGCGAGGTTCACCGTGTACCCCAGGTCGGCGAGCGAGCGCACGGTGAGCTGGCTGAGCGGGTTGCTGCCGTTGTTCAGGTAGCCCGTCATCAGCTCACGCCCCAGCACGCTCTCGCGCCAGTGGGAGTTGGCCGTGCCGGCGCCGCCCGTGTTCTCCACCGGCACCTTCTGCCCGCCCGTGTAGGTAGTCCCGCCGATGGCGTTGAAGCCGGCGATGCCGTTCGCCCCGGAGAACCACGTGTCCTGCACGCTCCCGGCGCCCGAGGGGTTCTGCAGGAACCCGAAGGTGGACCAGAGCGTGCCGATCCCCAGCACGTGCCCCATCTCGTGCAGGATCACCGCGTTCAGCCCGCCGCCGGCCTCCAGGCTGTTCATGTCGGCCTCGTCGAAGCTCATCACGCCCAGGATGGGGAGGCCGGGGTCGCGGCGGTAGCACCACCCGGCCTGGCCCAGGATGGCCCCCGGCCCGTCGATGGGCTCCACCGAGGCGAAGATCATCAGGTCGTCGATGACCTGGTCCAGGATGGGCGAGTCCTGGCCGCAGTCGCCGGCGGGGATGCCCACGTCCAGGTCCGGCTGGTCGGTGGTGATGACGCCGGCCCAGCGGGTGGCGGCGTTCTGGAACGCGGCGCGCTGGGCGGTCGACATGGTGGAGGTGAAGCACAGCGTCATCTGGTAGCCGGCGCCGCCCCCGCCCGTGCACCCCGTGCCGCGGAACACCACCGGCGGGCCGGTGATGACGGCGACGCTGGCCGTGAGCGCGTTGGGGCCGGCCTCCGGGCCCAGCGTCCAGCTCCCGGCGGAGGCCACGCCGCTCGCGTTGGTGGTAGCCGTCGCCGAGCCCACGCTCCCCCCGCCCCCCGTGACCGTGAACGTCACCTGGACCCCCGCCATGGCGCTGCCGTTGCCGTCGCGGACGGTTACCAGGGGCGCCGTGGGCACCGCGGCTCCGCCCATTGCGGCCTGCTTGTCGCCGTTCTGGATGGAGATCGTTCCCGCGTTCGCGGCCACCGCACTGAACACCACCGGCGGCACGCCCGTGCCGGGAAAGGTGGCGGCCAGCGAGTTCGTCCCCAGGGCGGCGCCCAGCGTCCAGCTGGATACGGCGGCCGAGCCGTTGGCGTCGGTGGTCTGCGTGGGCCCGGCGATGCTCCCGCCGCCGGAGGTGACGGCGAACTGCACCGCCTGGCCGGGCACCGCGTTGCCGAAGCCGTCGCGAACCACCACCCGCGGCGCCGTGGCGACGGCGGTGGCGCGGAGCGCCTTCTGGTTGTTCCCCGCCGCGACCGTTGCGGTGGCGGCGGGCCCGGCGACGACCGTGGCGTTGAACTCCACGCTGCCGACGACGGCCGTGGCCGACACCCGCTGCAGGCTTCCCGCGGCGGTGCCCAGCGTCCAGTTGACGGTGACGTTGCCGTTCGCGCTGGAGACGCCGGAGGTGGCCGAGAGCGATCCGCCGCCCACCACCGCGAAGTTCACCGTCACCCCCGCCACCGGCTGCCCCAGCCGGTCGCGCACGCCCACGGACACGGGCTGCGGGAGCGTGGTCCCCGCGGGCCCCGTCTGCGCGTCGCCGCCCGTCTTCTGCACCACGGTGGCCTGCTGCGCCACCTGTACCGTCACCGCGCCCGAGACCCCGCCGGACGCGGCCGTGATGGAGGCCGAGCCGTTGCCCGCCGCGGTCACGATGGCGCTGTCGCCCCCCGCGCCCGCCACGGTGACCGCGGCCGAGCTGGACGACCAGCTGAGGGCGGCACCGCGCATGGCCTTGCCCTTCTGGTCGCTCACCGTGGCGTGCACCACCTGCGTGGCGCCGACGGCGTTCAGCGCGACGGAGCCGGGCGACACCGAGACCGTGGTGGCGACGGACGGCTCTCCGCCGCCGCCGTCCTTGCACCCGGCGGCGAACACGGCGATCGCGGAGCAGACGAGGAGCTTGCGCATGGTGGGCAGACTTCGGGCAGGGTGAGCGGAGGAACGGTCAAGCGGCGGCGCGCGGACGCGCGCGGTCCAGCGACGGGCACACGGACGCGCGGCGCGCCACGGGGCTCGCGGGGGCGAGCGGCCGTCGCGGCGGATGCGTCCGTGCCGGCCATCGATCCGGCGGGTCCACCCGCACCCGCACAAGGGCGCGCGGGCAAGGTGGTGGCCGAACGTAGAAGGATAACGGGACCCGCGCGAAGCGACAACCCGATGCCCGGGCGCGACTTCCCCTCCTCTCGCCGAACCCCCGCCCCACCTTCGCGCCTGCGGGTCCGCTCCCATTCTACTGCCGTCTCATCCGGATTGAGGAAATCGGTCTCACACGGAGGCCACGGAGGGCACAGAGGATTGAAGGGCCCTGTGCTTTCCCTTCGTCCTCCGTGTACTCCGTGCCCTCCGTGTGAGGCATTCTTTTGGCCCGGAGTGCACAATCAAGCCGAGAAGCTGATATCAGAATCAGATTGACCCAGCGGCGATTGCCCGGCGCCACCGAGCGTCAGATCAGAAGCGGCAACGCACGCTCATTCCTTCCGAAACCCGTGCAGGTCGAAGAACAGGCGGCACTCCTCCACCGCGCCCGTGGCGATCTCGCCGGTGGCGCCGCCCACGGCGAAAAGCCGGCCGG
Organism: Longimicrobium sp.; assembly: GCA_035759295.1. Lineage (GTDB taxonomy): Bacteria > Gemmatimonadota > Gemmatimonadetes > Longimicrobiales > Longimicrobiaceae > Longimicrobium. The sequence goes on from DASTVC010000250.1 coordinate 3,478, forward strand.
AGAAGGCGGCGAGGCCCAGCCGCGTCCGTGCCGTCTCCATCTCCGGGCCCCCGCCCCACCCGCCGCCGGGCGTGTAGCACTGCGCGAGGCCCGTGGGCCCGGCCCCGGCGTCTCCGCCCACCAGGTACAGCACGCCGTCCATCTCCGCGAGCGCCGCGTCCAGGCGCGGCGTGGGGACGTCGTCGAGCTCCTTCCATCGCCCGGACGCGGGGTCGTAGGATTCCGCGTGGCCGGACGGGCGCCCGTGGCCCAGCCCCGGCTGCCGCCCCCCGATGACGTACAGCCGGCCCGCCGCGGCGGCCACCCCCGGGTTGGCGCGCCCGTGGCCCATCCGCCGGCATCCCGTCCACGCGTCGGCCCCCGGGTCGTACGCGTCCATGGCGGCGGTGGTCATCGAAAGCAGGGGGCGCAGCCCGCCGGCGGCGTACAGCACGCCCTGCAGCGCCGCCGCGCCCATCTCGCAGCGTGGCCCGGGGAGCGGCGCGCGCGTCTCCCACTGCCCCGTGCGGGGATGGTAGGCACGGTGCCAGTCCACCATGCGGTCGCGCCCGTCCCGCCCGCCCACCAGGTGAATGCGGCCGTCCAGCACCCCCACGGCATAGCCGCGCCACGCGTCCGCAAGGAGGGTTTCCACCCGCCACGCGTCGACGGACGGGTCGTAGCGAAACACCTCGCGCGTGCCTTCGCCCAGGGCGAACACCGCCCCGTCCAGGGCCGCGCAGTGCACCCGCCCCGGCCGAGGGTCCCGCAGGGGCCTCCGGGGCCGCCACTCCGGCGCAGCTTCCGGGAGCACGAAACGCGCACCGGTACTCCCGAACCCCTCGGGGGCGGCGTCCGTCTCCCCGAAGATCCAGAACCCGGCCGGGACGGACGACTGCGTGTGCACCACCACGCGCACGTCCTCGTCGTCGCCCCCCCGCCCGCGGGCGTGGACGTCGACCTCCACCGTCTCCCCGTCCTCCTCCACCGCCACCGACACCTGCTCCCCGCCGCCCTCCGTCAGCTCGACGGCAACCGATGCATCCCCACGCCCTTCATCGTGCCCGTGATCGTGATGATGGTGATGATCGTGATAACCGTGATGATCGGGGTGATCGTGATCATCGTGCCCGTCGTCATGGTCGCCGTGCCCGTGGCGCCGGCGATCCGCATCGTCGCCGCGAACGCCGTGATGCCCGTGGTACCCGTCGCCGTCGTCGTCGCCGATGGTGATCCGCACGTCGTCGTGGCCGTCTGCGTCCTCGTGGGTCACGACGCGGACGTCGGGTCCGCCGCCGGGGGCATCCACCCGCACATCCACCGCATCGTCCCCATCCTCCCCCCCGCGGACGCCGACCTCCACCCGGGCGCCGCTGTCATCACCGCGAACGGTGACCTCCACTCCATCGTCGTCCCCGTGGCCGTGATGATGGTGGTGGTGATGATGATGTACGGCCCCGCCGTCCGCCGGGTCCGCGAACGAGACCAGCGGCTGGAAGATGCGCCGGTGGTCCGTGACCTCGATGCGGTGCCGGTGGGAATCGCCGCCGTGCGGGTGGACGACGACGGTGGCCAGCGCCGCGTAGCGGTGCTCGATGCCCTGCGGAGGGAGCGCCGCGGGACGTGTCCCGGCCTGCGGCCACTCCAGCCCGCCGTGCACGGCCATCCGCATGGGGATGGTCCAGTAGTCCGAGGTGCGGAACGCCGTGCCCTCGAAGCGCACCTCCACGCCGTCGCCGAGCCCCGTCCACTGGTCCGCCCGCGCGGGCAGCGCGTCCGCGGGTGCGCCGCGCCCGCGCGTCCACCGGCGCAGCAGCATCCGCCCGCCGCCCTCCAGCGCCGGCCAGGGGGCGGCCGCCTGGAGCGTCACCGTCTCGGCGTGCGGATCCACGTGCCGGACGGTGAACAGGAGGCCCGGCCGGGCCAGGAGCACCGTGCGCTCGTCGGAAAGCTCCACGACGTCGCCGGGGAGCAGGGGCACGCCCTCGGGCCCCACGTCTTCCAGGACGGCCCGGCCGCTCGCCCGGTCCAGGTGGCGCACCGGCCAGGCGCGCCACGCGTTGTCCTCGGACCAGAGAAAGGTGGCCACGGCCCGCACCCGCGGCTCGTCCCCCAGGGCCAGCCCCGGCGGGAGCGCGTCGACCGTGAGCTGGCGGCGCGCGGGGTCCGTCCCGGTAACGTGCGCCAGCGTGCCGGCCCGCCCTTCGCCGTCCGTGGCGCGGGTGAAGATCTCCACCCGCGCGCCGGGAACGAGGGCCTCGAAGCCGGGACCGTCCGTGTGAACGGTGAGGGTTCCCCCGCCGCCCGAGGCGCTCTCCACCGCGGTGACGCGCGCGGCGCGCTCGGTGTGGCCGGGAAGGCGCGGCCAGCCGTACAGGCCGCCGGAGCCGTGCACCTCCACCCGGTACAGCCGGTTTCCGGACGCAGGCGCGCCGGGGACGACGCGGCGGACGGCCAAGGCCGCGCGCATGCGGCCGCGCCGCAGCCCCAGGAGGGCGTCGCGCCAGTCCTCCCCCGGCTCCAGGGGGAGCGCGCGGGCCTGCCACACGGTGCGCGTGCGGCCGGTGGTGTCCAGCCCCCCCAGGGCCACCTCGCGCAGCGCGGGATCTTCGGCCGCGCCCACGTAGCGCTCCCAGACGTCCAGGTAGACCAGGTGCCGGCCGGGGGCGAGCGGATGCGCGCCGGGAAGGTCGGGCTGGGCGTCGAACGGCACCTCGCGCGGGGCCGTGCAGGGCACGCCGTCCACGTACATCCGGCCGCTGCCCAGCATCAGCGCGTGCGGCGCCCACCGCGGCTCGCGAACGGCGTGGGCGTGGCGGCCGGACGCGGCGTCGCGGGCGCCCCGGCCCACGCCCTCGTCCAGGGGAAAGTAGGCGGCCAGCCCCTGCTCCAGGCCGGTGAGGGTGCGTGCCGCGGCCTCGCGCACCTGTGCGGGGGTCCGCGCGTGGCTCCACAGGCGAACCTCGTCCAGCGTGCCGCCGAACCCGTTCTGCACCGTCCCCCCCGCGCCCGCGGCGCCGCCGATGCGCAGGGGGCCGGCGGGCGGCGGGGTTTCCGTACGGCGCATGGGGACGGCGGCCACGGGACGCCCGTCCAGGTGCAGCACGGCCACCCTCCCGTCGTACGCGGCCGAGACGAGCACCGGCGTGCCGGGCGGCAGCGGCTCCGGGGAAAGTACGGCGGCCCCGTCGCCGGACGCGGTGCGGAACGACGGGCAGCCGCCGTCATCCACCGCGAGAACGAACCAGCCCTCCACCTCCACCAGCACGCCGCCGCGCCGGCCCTGCTCCACCACCACCCGCACCTCCACGGTCACCTCGCCGCCGGGGGACGCCAGCTCCACCTCCGCCTGGAGCACCGTCTCGCCCCCGCAGTGGATTCCGCCACGCGCGCGCACGCGAAAGCCGGGGTCGCCGGCGGGCGCGCCGCCGCTGCCCACCAGGTCGCGGAGGGCGGCGCGCGCGTGCTCGGCCTCCAGGGCCCGCTGCTCGTTCCAGTCCTGGTCCAGCTGAACGCGCCCCTGCTGCATCCACACGCCGCTCCACGGGCCGCGGGGCGCCGGCAGGCGGGAAAAGTCGCCCTTCATGGCCGCACCCGCCGGCCGGGGCCTACGGCTGCCGCACACGTCCTGTTCGTTTGCACGTCGGTCCTTCCCGGCGCCGGGGCCGGTGTTCGCGGGATACGGGCAGCCGGAGCGACGCGGACGGCGCGCCGGCAAAAGGGCGGAGTCAGGTGACGTACGAGACGACGGCTTCCAGGCCGTTGGGAAGGAACTCGGCGACGGCCACGCGCAGGTTGGCCTCGCGGCGCGGGGTGTCGAGCCGGTGGAACGCCCCCATCTCCCCGCCGTCGCCGGCGCCGGTACGGATGGCCGCGGCGCAGTGGACGTCGAGCTGCGCGAACGAGGGATCGCCGTAGCGGGTGGAGGTGAAGAACGGGCGCGCCCCCTCGCCCCCCGGCGCCGGCTGGCAGCGGTCGCGTCGCGGCGTGCGGCCGCCCGGCGGCGCGTAGCAGCAGGTGAGCCCGCCGGCGGCGGCGTCGTCCACCAGCACGGCGTCGGTGAAGAGGGAGTCCCGGGCCGTGAGCGTGCGCGCCATGACCATCCCGAACACCGTGCAGCGCTCCACGTGCAGGGACGCGGTGGTCCGGGCGTCGGCGTCGCAGCCGCCCCAGGCGGCGGCGTACACCCCGCCCGCCACGATGCAGTCGGCGAGCGAGACCCCGGCGGCGTGGCGGGGCACGCTGAGCGGCCCCAGCACCGAGCCGCGGAGGGTGACGCTCCCCGTGAAATCCGCCTGCGCGGCCACGGAGCGGCGCGGCTCTCCGCGCACCCCCGGCACCGGCGGCGCCAGCGTGCAGTGGCTCGCCACCAGGTCCAGGGTGCCGGCCAGGCGCACCGTGCCATCCACCAGCACGCCGTCCAGGATCACCCCCGAACGGGCGAGACCCCGCAGGTTCAGGGTGCCGGCCAGGCAGGGCCGCTCCCCCGGCGCGGCCACGATCCACAGCCGCCGGCCGGGGGGGAGCACGACCACCTCGGCGGGCGCGGGGTGGATGGCGCTGTCGCCCAGGCGCACCACGCAGTCGGCGCTGTCCGTCCGCATCCACTCCTCCAGCGCGCCGGCTACGCTCCCGGCCACGGCCTCGCCGGGGCCGCGCGGCCGGCCCCCCACCACGGCCGCGAAGGCGCCGGGCGGGGGCGCGGGGTCGGGGGCGGGACGCGCGTAGGGCCCGCCGCCCAGCTCGGCGCTGAAGCCGTAGCTCCACTCCGCCCGCACCCACGCGGGCCGCGCGCCGTCCAGGAACGCGACGCGCCCCCGCGCCGGGTCCACCGCGGCGCGGGGAGGCGCCGGCCGGCCGGCCCGGGCGCCAGGACCGATCCCGGAAACGTCCCAGTCCCCCAGGTCGGCGACGGCCAGCGCGCAGGGCACGGCCCGGGCGGGGCCTTCTCCCGCCCACACCCGCAGCACCGGGTACTCGCCCCGGGCCCACGGGTGGTCGTGGCGCCCCTCCTCCTCCAGCACCCGCTCCATCAGCGCACCGTCCACGGGGCCGGGCACGTCCCACGGCCCGGGCTCCGCGCCGAACGGCGGCTGCGTGCGCGGGGGGAGAAAGAGCGGCGTGTCGGCGCCGAAGGGGCAGAGGGCAAAGCAGCCCGGGTGCACCTCGCGCGGCTGGGAAAGGGTGAGCGGATAGCTGCGCAGCCGCCACAGGAAGAGCGCCACGCGGTCCGCCGCCCAGCGCCCGGCGCCCACCTCCACCGTGCGCGCCATGCCGTCGAACGGCGTGCCCGCCTCCGCGGCCGCCGGGGCGCGCAGATCGGCGGTGCGTCCCCGCCGGGGGTGCACGTCGGCCAGGTCCTGCGTCACGGCCAGCCGCGGAAACGACTCCACCACGCGGGCCGGCCACCCCGTGACGTCACGCGCCACGTGGGCCAGCACCCACGCCGGACCCTTGCGGCGCGCGTAGGCCACGGCGTTGGCCACCCGCGCGCGGACGGTGGGAATGACGCCGTGGGGGTCCAGCGTGTCGCGCACCCCCACCAGGTCGCCGATGTAGGGGACCAGCCAGGGGGCGCACGTTTCCACGAACCAGTCCTCGTACAGCGCGCGGACGTCGTCCTCCACCGCCCGGTACGGCTCCTCCAGCACGCCCAGCAGCGCGCGCAGCGGCTCTCCCCGGTCGTGGTCCGCGATGCGGTAGACGGCGGGGAGGAGGGGATACAGGCGCTCGGCGCCCTCGGCGGGACCGCTCACGGGGCCTCCCGCGCGACCACGCCGAGCGCTCTGGACGATGCGGGAAGGAGGAGCTGCGCGGCCAGAACGTCCCCGCGCGGGTCCACGCGGGCGCCCCGCGCCTCCAGGTAGTTGCACACCGCCGGGGCGTCGCCGGCCAGGTGCAGCGCCGTAAGCTCCACCCCCACGACGCCGGGGACGGCCTGCAGCACGGCCACGACGTGCGATGCCGCCACGCCCTGGCCCAGGCGGCGCCGCGCAGGGCCGAATTCCGCCCGGAGCGCGTCCGACGCCGCCGCGGCCACGGCCGGCGGCCGGCGGAGCGGGTCGCAGTCCACCCGCGCCCGGAGCACGAACGGGAGCGCGTCGCAGGCGAGCACCCGGAAGCGGCCGTGCGCCCCCGCGGCCCGCATGGCCTGCTCCAGCTCGCCCACGAGGCCCGCGTCCGGCACCTCGGCGCCGGGGGCGCCGGCGACGGTGACCACCACCACCGCGCGCCCCCGCCGGTCGCGGAGCGGCTCCGCGGCGGCGCGGGCGATGCCGGGAAAGGCCAGGGCGTAGTCGTGAAAGTCCTGCAGCGCCACCACCCGCTCCAGCACCCGCGCGCGCAGGGGCGCCGCGGCGGCGGCCTCGGCGTCCGTCTGCCCCGGCGCGCCCCCCTCCGCGGCGACCGGATTGACGGCGGAGCGCACCCCCAGCGGCGCCGCGCGCACGACGCTGATGCGCCCTGCCGCCAGGTTCCCCGCGGGCCCGATGCCCACGCGGTACTGCGCCGTCACGTTCGCCACGCCGGTCGGCAGCCGGGCCCCGTGCACGCCGTCGCCAAAGCGTACGGCCGCTGCCCCGCGCTCGTCCACGCGCACCTCGAACGCCGCCTCGGCGGGGCCGCGGCCGAAGAGCGTCTCCACCTCCGTCCACTCCACGCCGTTCACCCACACCCGCAGGGTGCTCCCGGGCGCGCCCGCCAACCAGGTGAGGGGCGCGCCCGGGAGGGCGAAGGCCTGTCCCGCGACGGAGGCGTTCCCGCTGCCCAGCACGTCGGGGCGGGGCCAGGGGCCGTAGGTAAGGCCGTGCGTGGCGGGCGCCAGGTTGGCGCACACCTGCACGGTGGCCGGGTCGTACGCGTTGGCGAGCGGCGACCGCAGGGTGAGCACGGTGCCACGAAGCCCCGCCGCGGCGCCGGCCGCCACGCGCGCGACCTCGCCCACCGGCTGCGACGCCGCGGAAGCCGGCCGCCAGAGCAGCTCGCCCACGCGGGGCGTGAGCGTCCCCACGCTTCCCTCCGGGTCCGCCATGGCGCCGCCGGCGGAGGTGGCGTGGGGAGGGCCCATCAGCGTGGCCAGCCCGCGCGGACGGCGCACCCGCACGGCCCCGGCGTCGCGCCGCAGCAGGAGCACGCCGTCCCCGGCATCGATCCACCACGCCCGGCCGTGCTCCTGCACCCGCACGACGGCGGCGGGGTCCAGGGCGGCGCCGGCCGCCGTGAACGCCGCGCGGACGGCGGTGGAGAGCGAGCCCTGGTCCAGCCCCTCGGCCGCGCCCTCGTCCAGGGCCAGCACCCCGTCCAGCCCCAGCAGCGCGCGCGGCGGGCCGCCGCCCGCCAGCAGGGGAACGGCGCCGCACCCGGCGATCACGCCGCCGGGCCCGGCGGCCAGGGCGCGGACGTCGTTGGCCACGCCCAGCACGGCAGGCACCCATGCCGCCTGGCCGGCGGGGCGCACCCAGCACCCGGCGCCCTGCGTTCCCGCCCAGGCGCGGCCGTCCTCCGTGACTGCCAGCACCCGCACCGCCCGCGCGCCGGGCGCGTCCAGCCCCGCGCTGGCCGGCGCCCACGCCTTCCCGGGCGCGGGCGACGCGAAGACGCCGCCGCCCCAGGTTCCCGCGAGCGCGCCGCCGTCCGGGAGCAGGGCCACGGCGTGCACGTCCCGGTTGGAGAGCGTCTCGTTCCACGGGGTCCACGCCGGGGCGCCGGCGGCCAGCCACCACACCCCGTGCGCCGTGGCCGCCGCCACCCCCGCCGCGGAGGCCGCCAGGGCGCGCACGCCTCCCGCGGGAAGCGCCCGCCCCGCGGGCGTCCAGCCGCCGTGCGCCTCGCGGCGCAGCACGCCCCCGTGCTCCGTGGCGGCGTACACCCGCCCGTCCGGCGCGGCCGCCAGCGCGGACACGGCCTGCCCCACCGTCCCAGCGGCCGTCCATCTCCCTCCGTCCAGCAAGGTGAAGAGCGCGCCCGGCCGGCTGGCGGCCCACACCGCCCCCGCCGCCGCGGCCAGGGCGTGCACCCGCACCCCGTCCAGCGCGCCCCCGGCCGGAAGCCAGGCCGCGCCGCCGTCGGCGGACGCGTACACCCCCGGGTGGGGACCGGCGGCGCCCGACGTGCCGCCCACGGCGGCCAGGAGGGTTCCGCCCGGGCCCCAGGCCACGGCGTCCACGTCCACCGAGGCCAGCCCCGCGGGTACCCACCCGTCCGGGCCGGAGACGAACACCCCCGCCCGCGGCCACACGGCGGCCCGCAGGCGCTTGCCCGTCACCGAGATCACGCGCCCCGCCGGCGGCGCGGGAACGGCGCCGGCGAGCCTGAGGCGCGTGCCGGAAACGGGCGCCAGGCGGGGGAGGCGGGCGCTCACCAGCGGCAGCCTGCGCGCGGCGGCGTACACGCGGGTGTCGCGCAGGCGGAACTCGTCCAGCCCGCCGTCCGGCCCGCCGGCGGGCGACACGCGCACCTCGGTGGCCTGTCCCCGCAGGCCGTAGCGCTCCAGGGTGAGGATGCGCGTGGCCTGCACCCGCACCAGGGCCACGGCCGCCGGGGGACCGCCGCCCGCCGCGGGGTCCGGCGCCTGGTGAAGCACGATCCAGCTCCCCGGCACCACCTGGGGGATCACCCCGGCCAGGTAGAGGATGGCGGATGGCGGCGCGCCCGGTTCGGCGCGCTCGGGGCAGATGGGTGGCGACGGCCACGCCTCTACCGGAAACCCCGCGTACGGCGCCGCCGCGACGATCCACCCGGCCCCGGCCGCCAGCGTGGTCACGTCCGGATGGTTGAGCCCGGGAGGCGCGGGGATCGGCGTCGCCCGTCCGCAATCTCCTGCCTCCGCCGCGCCCTTCCCGTCCGCACCCGCCGATGGATCCGGCGCGGCGGATCCATCCGCCGCATCCGCCGCCACCGGCGAGGGCACCGTGCCGACGAGCGCCCAGGTGGCGGCGGGAGCGCGGCGGAAGACGCCGGCGGAGGTGGCGGCGAGCAAACCCCGCGGGGTCAAGACCAGGGCGCGTACGGCGAGCGGCCGGCCTCCCGCCCGGGGCCCGTCCGCCGGCTTCCACGCGCCGCCGGGCCCCGGCGCATCCGCGCCACCTGCCGGACGCCCCAACTCGAACAGGCCCGCATCCGTCGCGGCGAGGAGCGAGGTCCCGTCCGCCACCAGGGCGCGGACCACGTTCGGCAGCCCGTCCGGGGCACGGGGCGGAATCCCTTCACCCAGTGCCCGGCGGTGGTCCACGCTCCACACCCCCGCGTCCGTCCCCGCCAA
>DASTVC010000251.1:0-12426 GCA_035759295.1 Longimicrobium sp.
GGTGGAAAGCGTCGGTCGTTTTCGGGACAGGATGCGAGACAGGTGTCCCGGGGCGCTGCACGACGGGAATCCGACGCATGAAAGCGAAAGCCCCGCGCTGCCGGCGGGGCTTTCGTGTATCTATCCATAAGCCGGGGGCGATCAGGTGCCCGCCTCCAACGCGGCCGTGGTGGTCTGGGGCGGGCGGTTGCGCGTCCAGATCACCACGGCCCCGCACTGCGCGCCTTCGCCGCGGAACTCGGGGGGGACGGTGGCCGGGTCCACGTAGATCTCGATCCCGTCCACCATGGTCTGGTCCACGGTGTAATCCACCGTAACCGCCTGCAACTCCCCGGATGGCGAGCGCCCGTTCACGACCTGGGCATCCACCAGCACCCGCAGCGGGCACTCCACGATCTCCGTGCGGCTGCCGTCGGCAAAGCGGTGTGCATACAGGTAGCGGTTCTCCTCGTACCGGCCGGTGCGGCGCACCAGCACGCCCGGCGTCTGCGCGATCATGTCGCTGATGTACCCCGGCCGCACCGCCGCCACGTCCTCGCGGGTCACGTAGGCGCCGCGGCGGTTGCGCAGCCGGTCATGAAACCCCTGCATGTGCGGCGGGGGAATCAGCTGCGACCGTGCCAGGATGGTGACGGGCAGCATCACCTGCGTACTCCTCCGCATCCGCACCTCGATGTTCTGGTACGGAAACGCACCCGTGACCACCGTACCCGACACGTCGGGATAGCCGGGGCTGTGCACGTCCACGCGGTGCGAGCCCAGCTTGCGCAGCGTCACGCTGAAGTTGCCGATGGAATCCGTGCTGCGGCGGCGCCATCCCGCAAAGCCGTCGTACACCCGCACCCGCGCGCCGGGGATGGGCTCGCCCGTGGCGTCGTCCACCACGATTCCGTCGATCTGCACCTGCGAGGCGAGCGGCTGTGCGGCGCAGAGGGAGAGCAGGCAGAGGAAGAGCGAGGTCCGGCGCATCGTTCGTCCATCCCGGGGAGGGTTGCTGCGAGGTTCTACTATTGTACGGATGCCAGCATCTCCCGCGCCACCATTCCGACATCCAGCCCGCTTCGTGAGGGACGTGCGTACGATCCAGTGCTGCTCCTGCATCCTCCGCCCTCACCGTCTCCCCGAGGCACCTCCTCATCAGCGCCGCAGGAGCACGTATTCATCCGCGACCCCGTGCCGATTCGCTACACCGTGCAATGTGGGCTGAGCCGGAACGAGTCGCCGTGCACGAAGCGGTGCGGGCTGGCTATGCAACTCGGGGCGTCAGTGAAACCGTCATCGTAGAAGTAATGATCGTATCGCCCGCCGGTTCGGTGCTGGGCTGTCCCTCTGGTGAGGGAAGAAGCTCGATGTTCCAGAACTGCCGCCGAACATTGGCGGTGGCTAGGAATTCGTCCAGCGTACGGTCACCGCTGAACGTCATCGAGATATGGTCGGTCACCCCATCCTGATCGGTGAGCTCGAGATGTCTGGTCGACACATCTGAGCTCAGCAGCTCCAGAATTGGAAGCTTGCCTGCGCTGATGGGATACCACACGCTGGGATCGACGATGTGCACGTAGATCGTGGTGAGGTGCTCCAGGTCGTGCCCCGCTACGAATCGCCGGATGCCGGTGAGCATCTGGGCGAAGGGATGGATCGGGTGCCACAGGCGAGAGGGTCCGGAGGCGATGGGCCCGATGCGGACGGATGTGAATCCCACTGAATCCACGTACCCCAGCGTGGTGTTCAGGGCTTCCGGAATACAGGCCAGATCCCGGCGATCGGGGAGATTTTCCGAATCCTTCTTGCTGCGGGCCGCGGTGGCAAAGATCGGGGACGCGCCATAGCGAAAGGCGTAGGACGGGGCGTTGTCGAGAGGCGTCCACCGGTCGGAAGCCACGGTGACACCCATGGTTTCGGCAAATCCCAGATGGCTTCTGGCAAGGCTGCCGATCAGAGGATCGTTGTCTCGCCTTCCAACACTCACCACGGAGCACTCTCCATCGGCCCTGTACGGAACCGGGAGCGTCGATCGCTTCAGCTCCACTCTCACGAGCTGACCCTGTGATCTGTGCAGCGTGATCCCGAACGTGTCCGATGCCGCGGAGAGGATATCGTGAGGAATGAGTTTGTCGCCTCGATAGTTCACCATGGTGCCGAGCTGATCCAGCAGTCGGGGAAGATTGCTGTGACCCGCGTAGAACACCGGGACGATGCCGAGCCGGAACTGGAGGAACCAGGGGTCGAAGAGGTGGCGGTCTGCTTCGGCGATCAAGGCGAAGTGCGGATGGCGTCCACGTCCATGGTGATGGACGATCTCGCTGAAAAGATTCACCAGGTATTCTTCGAGAATTCCCGATCCGAGAAAGAGAAGGGAGCGACGCCGGTACACCTCGGCGAAGGCGCGGCGAAAATGGTGCTGTGCATTGATGGCCTGTTGATACTGCTGATGGCCGATGACCAGATCGGCAGCCAACCGTTCCCGACGGGGCTCGTCCGCAACCACCACCGCCGGCGATTCGATCTGTCCTCCGACAAAACCCTGGACAGCCCACAGAATGGGAGGCAGAGGTTCGTCGAGCGATCGCAGCACCCGATGACAGTCCGAGATCGAGCGCCCCAGCACCGTGGGTTTGTTGGGGGCAGCGGCGGCGGACCACATCAGGTCGTCGTAGTTCGTGCTGACCACCAGCGGCCAGTAAAGCCTTCCCAGCGACTGTGTCTGTGGCGGGATCGCCAGCTTTCCGCCGCCGCTGAGAAGTGACTTTCGGCAGATTTCGATGCGTTGCTGCTGCGGAAGCTCGCGTAGCGCGTGAACGACGGTATCGGCGAGGCGATAGAGTGCCGCGGAGTCGCTCCTCTCGCGCTCTTTCTTCCGGAGAGACGGGGGCAGGGGAATTCCTGTTTCCATCGCCAGCCGCGTCAGGAATTCCGTCCAGCCGGTACACGTGGGACGGCTCATTCCGGAGCCGATGAACGGAACGAGGGTGCCCTGCCGATACAGGCTGATGAGCGACGGCAAGACGGTCGAAAAGTCCATTTCGCTCGAGCTCATACAAGTTGCCTGCAAATCTGTGTGTCGAATCCAGCTGTCAGGTGCTGCATCGCCGGCTTCATCTTGATCCATCAATTACACGGCTGTGCCCGGAGTCCTGGTATTCACACCGCCGGCAGCCCGTCCCGGATCACCTTCTCCACGGCGGCGATGAAGACGTCGATCTCGGCGGGGGTGGTGTAGACGTTGGGGGTCACGCGGACGCCTTTCACCGCCGTGTGGCCGATGGGCGTCGCGAGGATGCGGTGCCTGTCGAACAGGTGCTGCACCAGCGCGCCCGGCTCGATGCCGTCGATGCTGAAATTCGCGAGTCCCACGGCGAAGCCGGGGCGCAGGCTGGTGTTCATCCGCACGCGGTCGTGGCGCATGAGCGCGTGGGCCCAGCGGTCGCGCAGGTAGATCATCCGCGCCGCCTTGCGCTCCAGCCCGATGCCCTCCGAAAACGTGAGCGCCTCCGCCACGGCCAGAAAGTTGGCGGCCGGGTGCGTGCCGATCTCCTCGAACTTGCGGATGTTGGCGTCCAGCTTTGCGTCCGCAGCCTGCAGCGGCCACACGCCGGGAATGCGGTCGCGGCGCACGTACAGCAGCCCGGTGCCGTGCGGCGCATACAGCCACTTGTGCAGGCTGCTGGCGTAGTAGTCCGCCCCCAGCTCGTCGCGCGTGAAGGGGAAGTGCGCGAACGCGTGGGCGCCGTCCACGATGACCGGAAGCCCGCGCCGGCGCGCCATCTCCACCACGGCGCGCACGGGGAGGATCTGACCGGTCAGGTTGATCATGTGGCTCATGTGGACCAGCCTGGTCCGCGGCGTGATGGCGGCCTCGAACAGGCGCACCACCTCGTCCGGGTCCTCCGCCGGCACGGGGAGCGACACCTGGCGCAGGACGATGCCCTCCCGGCGCTCGCGCTGCTGCCAGGTGGTGATCATCCGCGGGTAGTCCTGGTCGCTGGTCACCACCTCGTCGCCGCGCTGCAGGTCGAAGCCCTGCTGGCAGATCTGCAGGCTTTCCGACGCCCCGCGCGTGACCGCCACCTCTTCGGCGTCGCAGCCGAACATCCGCGCCAGGCCGGCCCGCACCGCCTCGCGCTGCGGCTCCAGCACGCGCCACATGGTGTAGACGGGCGCCTGGTTGCTGAAGTCCAGGTGCCGCTTCATCGCGTCCTGCACCATGGCGGGGCTGGGGCTCACCCCGCCGTTGTTGAGGTTGATGATGGACCGGTCCACCGTGAACGCCTGCTGCACGGTGAACCAGAAGTCCTCGTCCTCCGCGATCTGTTGCGGCGTCCCGGGGTGCGCCGCCAGCGCCTCCGTGATCTCCCGCAGCGCATCGTGCCCGGACGGCGCGAACAGGGCGGCGGCGGGCGCGGCGCCGGCGGTGGCGAGAAAGTGGCGGCGGGAGATCATGCGCGTTCCGGGCGGGGAGGGGGGAAGGGCAGGGGAACGCCGCGAAAGGTAAGCGGCGGGGGATGGGCAATCCAGCCTGGCGTCCCCTGGAGCGTGCTGTATCGGACGAAGAATGACGCGACGGTGTGGCGCGCGCGCCCCGGAATCCGCGCCCCATCCACGGATCCTTACGCGAACGTCGCGCGCAGCATCCGGGCTCCGCCACCCATATCCGCATATCCAGCAAGCAGTTGTGCGAAGACCGCGTCGACGGTCCGGCGCGGCGTGCGTGATGCAGTGGTGGTGTGCCAGCCTGCATCTCCGGGAACCGCGCCCGGCCCGGCCATCCAACGAATATCGTCCGCCTCTGCCGTCCCCCGCGGACGGAATCCCACGTTCGCTCGCTCCCACGGCACGTCTCCACCGATCCCGAGGTGAGGCATGGCGCGCAGTTCATACGCCGTTTTCGCGGCCGGAGGGGTGCTGGTCCTCAACGCCTTCTTCGGCCCGCAGTCGGCCGCGAAAACTTCCGCCGCGGCGGCAGCCCAGCAGGCGACGCAGCAGACGGCTTCGTCCCGCACCCAGACGGCGGGCGCGTCCTCCTCCGTACGCGTGGTGAGCGGCGCGGCGCTGCTGGCGGATTTCCTGGGCGACCCCTCCGCCGCGATCCACGCGGCCGCGCGCCGGGACACCACGGCGCGCGATACTACCTCCGCGGACCCGCTGGCCAGAGCGGGCGCGATCATCGCCGGCGGGCCGTACCGGTACCGTCTGGACGTGCTGGTCGCCACGGTGCCGGATCCGGTGGATTCGCACCTGGACTGGGCGTACGACTCGTACGTGGAGGCCATCCGCCGCGCCTACGAGCGCGCGGGGTACGTCACCGACCGCTTCTGGGTCCCGTGGGGCACCGTGCCCGACACCGCGCGCATCGACGGCGTGCCGGTGCGCGAGGCGTGGCCGGGCGTCATGCTCTTTCGCAAGGTAGATCCGGACTCGCTGCGGACGGATTCCATCGTGCGGCTGCGGCTGCTGTACCTGGTGGGCGAGGTGCCCACGCGGGGCGTGCACCGTCCTGCACTGCTGCGCGCCCTTCGCGAGCGCGACACGCTGCTCGCGGCATCCCGGCCGTGGGTGGAGGGAGACAGCCTGCGGCGCCACGCGCGCATCGTAGGGCCGGCGTTCTCCGGGTCCGCGTACTCGCTGCGGGCGGTATTGGAGGCGTGGCTCCCGGATTCAACGGTGGCGGACGTGGTCACCGGCTCGGCGACCAACCTGGAGAACCGCGCCATCCTGAGCGACTCCGCCACCATCATCCTTTCCGCGGCCGACACGGCGCCGCGGATCGGGTTCGGCGCGACGGTGCACCCGGACGACGCGCTGCTGGAGGCGCTGTACGACAGCGTGTTGAAGCCGATGCACATCCGCCGCGACCAGGTGGCCATCCTGCGCGAGGGCTCAACCTACGGCCGCAACGCGGCGCCGTCCGACGCCCTCGACCCGCGCCAGCCGACCGCGTGCGGGAACGCGCCCGCGGACTCGGGACGGTTCCTCGAGGTACCATTCCCCATGAACATCTCGCGCCTGCGCTCGGAATACGCGCGGCGCCCCGCCACGCAGGCGCAGGCCGCGCCGGGCATGCCCGGGTCCGCTCCGCCCGAGCCCAGCATCCCGGTGGACCTTTCGGATCGTGCGCGCCCGCTGGAAAGCCCGCCGGTGCAGTCCGAGCTCACCCTGCCCATGCTGGAGGCGACGCTCACCGAGATCGGCAACACGCTGGCGCGCCATGACGTAAAGGCGGTGGGCGTGCTGGCGACGGACGTGCGCGACAAGCTGTTCCTGGCGACGGAGGTGCGCCGGCGCGTGACGGACGCGCAGGTGTTCACCTTCGAGGGCAACTCGCTCTACCTGGCGCCGGAGCACAACCGCGCGCTGCGCGGAACCCTGGTGGTCTCTACCTACCCGCTCTTTCTGCAGAACCAGTGGTGGGAGATGCCATCGGGGGAGCGCAACCGCCTGCCCTTCACCAACGAGGGCGCGCAGGGCGTGCACAACGCGGTGCTGCTGCAGCTGGGCCATCCCGGGCTGATGGCCGAGTACGGCGGCGAGTCCACGCGCGACGGGCTGATTCCCAAGGTGTGGATCACCGCGGTGGGGTCGCGCTCGTTCCTGCCCCTGGCCGCGGTCCCGCCGGCTCCGTGCGGGTACGTGCGCGGCGCCATCCTCATGGCGCTCACCAAACGCACGGACACCCGCGCGCGGCCGGAGTTCTTCACCCTGGCCGCGGTGGGGCTGCTGGCCGTGCTGGTGCTGGGGCTTTCGCTCGTCGCGATCGGGCCGTTCGTGCCGCGGCGGGGACGGGCCGCCTGGGCGCGGCTGCATCGCAAACCCGCGCCGGCCGCCGGGCCCGACGGCTCGATGGACACCACGACGGAGACGACGGCGGACACGACGACCGACCCCGGGTCCGATACGACGCTCGTCGCAACGGGATCCGCTACGGAAGCCGCCACGCCCGACCCCATCCCAGCGACCACGGCCGGGCAGGTGCGCTGTTATTCGCTGCGCATGCACGGGTACCTGTACCGCGGGCTGCGCATCATCGCGGTGGGCGCCATCTTCGGCCCGCCGGCGCTGCTGGTGAGCCGCGCCCTGCAGCTGTCCGACCTTCCCGAGGCCGCGGCGGTACGGTGGGGCATCCGGGCGGTGATGGCCATCGGCTGGATTGCCCTGCTGGCGCAGACGACGGCGGTGGTCGGGATGCTGGTGCGTACGTGGCGCGTGGGGGAGAAGTACGCGCTGGGCAGGCACTGGCCCACGCTGGGGCGCAAGCTGGTCTGGTGGCTGGAGCTGCTGGGGCGCGGGGCCGTGGCGGCGCTGGGCTTCGTGTTCCTGGCGCTCAGCATGCGCTTCTACTCCCAGGTCCAGCACATCCCCGCGGAGGATTTCGCGCTGTACCTGCACCGCGTGGCGCAGCTGGACGGGGGCGTCTCGCCCATCCTTCCCCTGCTCGTGGGCGGCATCGGGTTCGCCGTGTGGTGCACGTGGCACCTGAACCGCATCCACCACCTTCGCCAGGTCACCGCGTACGAGGCGGCGTGCCTGAGCCAGGAGGACAGCCGGGTGCAGGAGGCGCTGGACGGCAGGGGGCGATCGGAGGAACGGAAAAAGGAGGACGCCTCGTGGCGTACACGGGGGCTTTCCACGCTCAGCCCCAGGACGGTGGAGGCCGTGGGCGAGGTGCGCAGCCGGCTGTACCTGCTGGTGCCCAACCTGCGCGGGCTGGTGCTGATGGCCGTCATCCTGGCGCTGGCCTGCATCCTGGCGCGGTACCTTCGCCCGCCGCTGGAGATGATGGCCGGCACGACCGTGTTCGACGGGCTGCTCAGGCTGCTGATCGTGGGCTCGCTGGTGGGGACGGCGTGGGCCGTGTACCGGCTTCTGGCCGTGTGGCGCGCGCTGCAGCGCTGCCTGGTGGAGATGGGCACCACCCCGCTGGTGACGGCGTTCGACCGGCTGCCCGCGCACGTCTCACAGCTCACCCGGCTCACGCTGATCGGCGCGCCGTCGTGCCAGATCCTGTCGTCGACGACGGCGGCGCAGCGCCGGCACCTGGAGCGGCTGACCACGTACGCCCAGAAGGACCTGGAGCAGCTGGACCTGGTGGACGACAAGAAGGCGCTTCCTACCGCCATCATGGCGTTCGCCGGCTGCGGAGAAACGTTCCGCACGGGGCGGCGGCCCTGCGGGGAGGTGGACCAGATCGCCCGGCCGTACGCGGCGCTGGACGGCGTGCTGCGGGAGTTCTGGGCCGAGGAGCCCGAGACGCCGCAGATCGACGCGCTGGCCGCGGAGGTAAAGAAGGGCGGCGCGGCGGTCCCCGAGACGGGGATCATCATCCGCCGCAGCTACCCAGACCGCATGCGCCTGTGGCTGCGCGCGGCGGAGGAGTTCGCCGCCGTGCAGGTGGTGGACTACATCGAGTGGGTGCTGGAGCAGATGCGCATGCTGGCGCTGTTCCTGTTCATCTCGCTGCTCCTCACCACCATCCTGCTCTCGTGCTATCCCTTCGAGCCGCAGAGCATCGTCAAGGCGGTGTTCGCGCTCATCCTGCTGGGGACGGTGGGGGCGCTGCTTTACGTGATGACGGACATGAACCGCAACGATGTCCTCAGCCGCATCGCCAACACCGACGTGGGACGCGTGACCTGGGACCGCACCTTCATCGTGAACGCGGTGGTGATGGGGATCGTGCCGCTGCTGGCGCTGATCAGCTCCGAGGTGCCGCAGCTGCGCAACGGCCTGTTCTTCTGGATCACCCCCCTGCTGCGGACGATCGTGGGCGGGTGATCGGGCGGAGAGGAGCGCGGTCCATCCGCGCGCCACGGAATCCGGTGGACGGGGGCGGCGCCGATGATCCGGCGTCGCCCCCGTCGCGCGGAACGCCGCCGTTTGCATCCGCCCATCCGCCGACGATCCCGCCGATCGCGGCGCCGAGTGCGCCGGTGAGGATCAGCCGTCGCCGGGTTGCGGGTTCCAGTCCACCAGGTAAAAGTCCGTGAGCGCCGCGGCCAGGTTGCCGGCGGCGTCGTATCCCCAGTACGTGGCGTAGAACCCGTCTCCGAACCCGGAGGAGAACATGGCCACGCTTCCCGGCCCGCTGGAGAGCAGCAGCCATTCCGGCCGCTCTTCCTGGTCCAGGTCGTCGACCAGCTGCTCCGACCACCCCTCGTCGTCTTTCATCCGCGCCGTGAAGGCGCGCCAGGCGTCCAGGTCCATGAAGGCGCCGGTGCCGCTGTCAACGCCGTAGCCAAAGATCTCCCCCGGCTGCAGCGTGGATGGGTCCTGTCCCTCCGTGAGCGCCAGCTCCCACCGCACCACGGGCGCCGCCGTGAATGCCAGCCTGGCGAACGCAAGCCGCCGCTCGCCGCCAAAGTCGGCGATGGCGAACGCAAGCGGAAACTCGCCGCGGGGCACGGACCCGGCGAACGCCGCCGCCTCCTGGCAGATGAACGGATCGCACGCCACCAGCCGGCCGGAGGGGAGGCTGAAGGTGCCCACCATCCGCGTCTGGAAGGTTGCCGCTTGTCCGTCGATGGTGGCCGTGTACCCGTTCGTGAACGCGTCGTCGAAGACGGCGGGGTGCCCCGGCGCCAGCTGCTGGGCCGACGCCGTCGAGCGGGTGGCGGCCATGAAGGGCGCGAGCAGGAGCGCGAGTGTGCGGCGGATCATCGGGTTGCGCCTGGTGGGAGCGAGGTGGGACGGTTGTGGCGGGAGCCCGGGGATGACGACGCCACGGGAAGGCCACTACGCTAAGGCGCGGAGCGGGTTCGCGGCAAGGACAGTGATCGACGGATCGCGCACGGCCGCGCAACGCCGCCGTTGCTTCCCGTCCGCGACGGATTATCATGTGCGGTGGCCGCTCGGCGGCCGTCATCCATCATCCACATCTCCGCATCCCTCGCGACCGCCTCGCCGCCGGCTCATCGGCGGCGCGCGGGGGCGCATTCCACGCACCTCATCCACCGAAATCCGCCCATGGCAGCCATCCGCCGCGACCCCAGGTTGTTCGACGTCTGCATCGTGGGCTCCGGCGCGGGGGGCGGGATGGCGGCGCACGAGCTTACCCGGGCCGGCGCGGAGGTGGTGATGCTGGAGGCCGGCGGGCCGTGGAACATCTACACCGACAGCGCCATGCTCAAGTGGCCGTACGACACGCCCCGGCGCGGCGCGTCCACGCCGGAGCGGCCGTTCGGGGAGTTCGACGCGTGCATCGGAGGATGGGAGATCGAGGGCGAGCCGTACACGCGCGCGGCGGGAACGCGCTTCGACTGGTGGCGCGCGCGGATGCTGGGCGGGCGCACCAACCACTGGGGCCGCATCTCCCTCCGCTTCGGGCCCGACGACTTCCACGGCAAGAGCATCGACGGGCTGGGCGACGACTGGCCGATCAGCTACGACGACCTGGCGCCGTACTACGACCGGCTGGACCGGCTGGTGGGCATCTTCGGCAGCAACGAGGGGCTGCGGAACCACCCCGACGGCGTCTTTCAGCCCGCGCCGAAGCCGCGCTGCTGGGAGCTGATGGTGAAGGACGCGGCGCGGCGGCAGAACGTGACCTGCATCTCGTCGCGGATGTCGGTGCTCACGCAGCCGCTGAACGGGCGGCCGTCGTGCCACTACTGCGGCCAGTGCGGGCGCGGCTGCAGCGTGAACGCCAACTTTTCCTCGACGGGCGTCTTCATCCCCCCCGCGCAGCGCACCGGCAAGCTCACGCTGATCACCGACGCGATGGCGCGAGAGGTGACGACGGGGCAGGATGGGAAGGCGACGGGGGTTTCCTACATCGACAAGAAGACGGGGGCGGACGAGCACGTCAGCGCGCGGATCGTGGTGCTGGCGGCCAGCGCCTGCGAATCCGCGCGCATTCTGCTCAACTCGCGCTCCACGCTCTTTCCGCAGGGGCTGGCCAACGGCAGCGGCACCGTCGGCAAGTACCTCACGGACACCACGGGGACGGACGTGGCGGGGTTCATCCCGAAGATGATGGACCACGTGCCGCACACGGAGGGCTCCGCCGGCGGCAGCCACATCTACATGCCGTGGTGGCTGGACAACCGCAAGCTCGACTTCCCCCGCGGCTACCACATCGAGGTGTGGGGCGGGACGGGGGTGCCGTCGTACGGGTTCATGGGCGGCATCCATCGCTATCCCAGCGGTGGCGGATACGGAAAGCAGCTCAAGGACGACTACCGGCGCTACTACGGCTCCACGGTGGGCTTCAGCGGCCGCGGCGAGCAGATTCCCAACGCGGACAGCTACTGCGAGCTGGACCCGGAGACGGTGGACAGGTGGGGGATCCCCGTGCTCCGCTTCAACTTCAAGTGGACGGACCACGAGCTGAACCAGGTAAAGCACATGCAGGAGACCTTCCGCGCCCTGATCGCCGAGATGGGCGGCGAGGTCTTTTCGCCGATGCCGACGAAGGACGAGGGATACGGGATCGCGGCGGGCGGCCGCATCATCCACGAGCTGGGGTGCACGCGGATGGGGGCCGATGCGTCGACGTCGGTGCTGAACGCCAACTGCCAGGCGCACGAGGTCCGCAACCTGTTCATCGCCGACGGCGGCCCGTTCGTGAGCCAGGCGGACAAGAACCCCACCTGGACCATCATGGCGCTGGCGATGCGCACCAGCGAGTACATCACCGCCCAGATGCAGGCAGGTGCGCTGTGAGCGAGATGAACCGCCGCGAGGCGCTGGGCGTCCTCGCCACGCTGCCGCTGGCCGCCGCCTTCGAGCCCGCGCCCGGCAGCGCGGCCCACGAGATCCTGGCCGCGCGCGAGGCCGTGGCCGCGGAGACGGCCGCGGGCGCCGCGTACGAGCTGAAGTTCTTCAGCCCGCACGAGTGGGAGACGGTGCGCGTGCTGGTGGACCTGATCATCCCGCGCGACGAGCGCTCCGGAAGCGCCACGGACGCGCAGGTGCCGGAGTGGATGGACTTCTTCATCGATGCCTATCCCTCGCTGCGCCTGCCGATCCGCGGCGGCCTGGCGTGGCTGGATGCTGAGGCGCGCAGCCGCCTGGGGAGCAGCTTTCTGGAGACGTCGGCCGAGGTGCGGACGGCGATCCTGGACGACATCGCCTGGCCCGCCCGCGCGCGGCCGGAGATGAGCCAGGGCGTGGCGTTCTTCAACCGCTTCCGCGACCTGACGGCGAGCGGCTTCTGGTCTACGCGCATCGGGGTGGATGACCTGCAGTACATGGGCAACCGCGGCATGATGTCGTGGGAGGGATGCCCGCCGGAGGCGCTGGCGAAGCTGGGGGTGAGCTACGACGAGGCGTGACGCGTCCGGCCGTCGCGAGGCACCCCGGGCTAAAGCCCGGGGCTAGAAATGCCATAAGCCCCGCCCTGGGCTCGCGGAGCTCGCCCGGCGGGGCTTCACCTGCTCGCGTGGGCCAGTCCCCCGGATCGCGGTTGCTATCACGCGCAAAATTTGTCATTCC
>DASTVC010000252.1:0-4539 GCA_035759295.1 Longimicrobium sp.
CGGATCATCTCCGGATACACCACCATCCCCGACGCCACGTTGTGCATCAGCAGAAGCACCGCGTCCACCGTGAGATACGCCTCGGGGATGGCGATGCGCTTGTTGGCCGAGTCATCCAGCGTGCGCTCGAACCATTGCGACGCCGCGGTGAACGCCGGGTCGATGACGAGCGTGATGGCGTGCCGCGACAGCGCGTTGATGCGCTCCGACCGCATGGGATTCCGCTTGTACGGCATGGCCGATGAGCCGATCTGCTGCTCCTCGAACGGCTCCTCCACCTCTTTGAGGTGCGAGAGGAGGCGGATGTCGTTGGCGAACTTGCTGGCGGACTGCGCCACACCCGAAAGTGTGGACAGGCACCCGTAATCCACCTTGCGCGGATACGTCTGCCCGCCCACCCCGTACGCCTGCTCGAAGCCCATCTTCTGCGCGATGATCCGCGTCAGCCGCTCCGTCTTCTCGCCGTCCCCCTCGAACAGGTCCATGAAGCTGGCCTGCGTCCCCGTCGTCCCGCGGGAGCCGTGGAAGCGCAGCGTGTGGATGCGGAACTCCACTTCTTCCAGATCCAGCAGCAGGTCCTGGATCCACAGCGTGGCGCGCTTGCCGACGGTGGTGGGCTGCGCGGGCTGAAAGTGCGTGAAACCGAGCGTGGGCAGATCGCGATTCGTCCGCGCGAACTCCGCCAGCTCCGCGACCACGCCGACGATCTTGTGGGCGACGAGCTTGAGGGCTTCGCGGTGCTGGATGAGGTCGGTGTTGTCGCCCACGTACGCGCTGGTGGCGCCCAGGTGGATGATGGCGCGCGCTTCCGGCGCCTGCTCGCCCAGGTGATGCACGTGTGCCATCACGTCGTGGCGAAGCTGGCGCTCCAGCTCTCCCGCGCGCTTCAGGTCGAAGTCGTCCAGGTGCGCGCGGATGGCGGCGATGGCCTCGTCGGGGATGGGCAGCCCCAGCTCCTGCTCGGCCTCCGCCAGCGCCAGCCACAGCCTGCGCCACGTGGTGAACTTGAACTTGGGCGAAAAGATGTACGACATCTCCGCCGAGGCGTACCGCTCCGTCAGCGGGTTGGAATATCGGTCGATGGACATTGTGTCTTCTCCGGCCCTGCAGGAGCGATTGAAATCGCGGCAACGAAATCACGCTGTCCGCCTTCGCGGACAAACGCCGCGGACCTTCCGTGGTTGCGGACGCGCTGGAGCGTGGGACGCCGCACGCAGCCGGGCCGCCGAGTCCGCGCAGGCGGACTTCGTGCCGTTGTAGCCGCGGTTTCAACCGCCCCAGGGCGGAGTCGGCGGAAACGCTCGGCTCCGCACAGGCAGAACTCTTACGGCACCAGCTGCGGTCCGCGGCGGCGCGGCGCCTTCATCCCCGCGTCCGCGGGATAGGCGACGGCGGTGAGAAAGAGGCCTTCGGGGGGGGCGGGGGGGGAGGTCTCCAGCTCCGTATCCTCCGAAAGCAGCGCCTGCATGGCCTCCGCCGGGCGCTGGCCCAGGCCGATGTCCACCAGCGTGCCTACCAGGTACCGCACCATGTGGTGCAGAAAGCGGTTGGCCGTGACGTGGAACTCCAGCCCGATCCCCTCCCACGGCGCCCATCGCGCCTCCGTCACCGTGCAGCGGTCGCCGCGCTCCTCCTGGCCCGCCTTGGCGAACGCCTTGAACGAGTGGTCGCCCACGATCATCTCCGCCGCGCGCTCCATGGCCAGCAGGTCGACGGGGCGCACCAGCGGCCAGCACCAGGGCGCGCGGAACGGCGAATCCGCCTCGCTCGCCAGGCCGACGCGGTACAGGTAGGAGCGCGCGGTGGCGTCGTAGCGCGGATGGAAGTACGGCGCCGCCTGCTCCGCGTCGGCGATCCACACATCCTCTGGCAGCAGCGCGTTCATGGCGCGGCGCAACGCGTGGGCCGTCCAGCGCACGGGCACGTCGGCGGCGGCCACCTGCCCGGTGGCGTGCACCCCGCGGTCCGTGCGCCCGGAGCCGATCACGGCCGCCGGCGCGTTGGTGAGCTTGGCCAGCACGCGCTCCAGCTCCCCCTGGACGGTGCGCTGGTCCGGCTGCACCTGCCAGCCATGGAAGCTGCGCCCGTCGTAGTGGACGATGAAGCGGATGCGGTGCCGGTCGGGGGAGGTCGCCATAGCGGCGGGAAGGTAGGGGCAAGTGCGAGAGTGCGAAAGTGCGAAAGTGCGAGAGTGGAAAAGCCGTAAACGCGGCGGCGGGAACCGTGGGTAATTTCGGGCGGCACGTGCTGGAATGACACTCTGCGCGTCGTCGCGCGCATGAAGTTGAAGCCCCGTCTTCCGCGCGCGTCAGCGCGGAAGACGGGGCTTGTCGCTTTCCCAGCAGCGGGTTCACCCGCTCATCTACACACCCGCTCATCCAGTCACCCGCTCATCCGCGGGCTCCCCCGCTACGGCCCCGTCCGCGGCGCCACGATGGGCCCCGCCGGATCGTCGATCAGCATCTCCGCCGCGCGGCCGTCGCGCAGGGTAAAGTGCACGCGCATGTCCGGCTCTTCCGCGCGGAAGCCGTCGGCGAGGAAATCCGCCCCGCCCAACGGCACCAGCTCCACGCGGGAGGGGAGCACGGCGCCGTAGTACCAGCCGCTCAGCCGGTTCTCCGGATCCAGCTCCGCGCGCAGGAACCACTCGCCGTGCTCGAAGGTGACGCGCGCGTCGACGAACGAGCCCGTGGGGTCCGGCGTCACGCGGAGCGGCGAGATGGCCCGCATCGCCCCGAAGCGCGGATCGTCCTCCATCAGCTGCCGCAGAAAGAGGAGCATGGTATCCGATACCTCTGCATGCCGCGTCGGGACGAGCGCCGCCCGCAGCGTGGGCACGTCGCCCTCCAGAAAGGCGCGGATCATCCGCATCCCCACCGCGAGCGTGTCCGATTCCGGGTTCAGCGCCCGCTGCGGCGCGACGGTGGAGAGGGACCACGATCCATCGCCCAGCGCCTGCGCCACCAGCTTGCCGCCGGCCGTATCCACCCGCACCGCGAAGCCCGGCGCCGCCTGGTAGGTGCCGGCGAAGCGGGCGAGCTCGTCCGCCGCGAGCTGTACGGGAAGCGGCGGAACCTCGTAGGGCGCTCCCAGGACCACCGCGCTGGCCGCCCGGACAATGCGGATGGGGATGTTCACCGCGAGGTCCGGCAGGTAGTTCGCGAGCACGATCACCAGCAGGCTGTCGTCGGGAAAGCGCATGAACTCGGCGATGAATCCCTCGGTGCCGCCGTTGTGGTGGATGACGGGACGGCCGAGTACCTCGAAGCGGTCCCAGCCATAGGCGTAGGCGCGCCCGGCCCGGCCCGTCTGCACGTGCGGATGATAGAACTTCGCCAGCTGCTCCGGCGGCAGGATGCGCCCCGCGGCGAGCGCCTGGTCCCAGCGCAGCAGGTCGCGCGCGGTGGAGCGGATGCCGCCCGCGCCGGTGTGCCAGCTGGGGTGCACGCAGCCGCGGGGTTCGATGTCCGGCGCGTATCCCGTGTATCCCACCGCGAGGTCCGGCGCCTCCGCGCCCACCGCCGGCCGTCCGGTGTGTGCCATCCCCGCCGGCGCGAAGAACGCCGTGCGCAGGTATTCATCGAACGGCATCCCCGCCGCGCGCTCCACCACCGCCGCCAGCAGCATGTATCCCGAGTTGCTGTAGCGGTACTCGGCCCCGGGCGCGAAATCCAGCGGAAGGTCTTTGGAGTACGCGATCAGCTCGTCCAGCGTGCGTGGCGTGCAGTCTTCGACGACGTGCTCCAGCTTGCCGCGCCGGCCGAGGCTGGGGAGCCCGGCCGTGTGGGTGAGAAGATGATGGAGGGTGATCTGGTCGCCCGCGGGACGCGGATAGTCGGGAAGCCAGCGCGACACGGGATCGTGCACGGAAAGCCGTCCCTCGCTCTCCAGCCGCAGGATGGCCGCCGCCGTGAACTGCTTGCTGAGCGAGCCGATGTCGAAGCGCGTGTCCGGCGTCGCCGCGATGCCGCGCGCACGATCCGCCTCTCCGTATCCGCGCGCCATCACCTCCCGCCCGTCCCGCGCGATCAGGACCGTCCCCGTGAACCGACCCAGCGCCGTGTACGCTGTGGCGATGCGGTCGATCTCCCGCGCGGCCTCCGCGTCCGAAAGCGGGTGGGATGACGTGGATGCGACGGGTGCCGCCGGCTGCGCCCCCGCATCCACCAGGGGCAGACCTGCCAGCAGAAGCACGCAGCACATCGCGCGCGTGAACGACGAGAAAGACATCGGGCCCCGGGGAGAACGTTCGATAGGATGCGTCGCCCTCTGTGCCGCTGCTCCCCTAAAGGGTTGCATCCCCGCCGGCTCACCCCCATCCGACGCTTCACCCGTTCACCCGTTCACCCGTTCACCCAGTCACCCGTTCACCCAGTCACCCGTTCACCCAGTCACTCCACCAAAACAGAAACGCCCCACCGGAAGCCGATCCGGTGGGGCGTCGATCACGGTGCCTTTGGCTTGATTCCGTCTGAAAGAGCCGGGGCCGGCGGAGTCTGCGCGGCCCGCGCGGCCTCGGCGGCGCAGGGCAGGCGGTCG
>DASTVC010000253.1:0-4771 GCA_035759295.1 Longimicrobium sp.
GTTCGGGGGGGAGAGGCCGGGAGAGGGGGGGCGCCCGCGGACGCAGTGAGATGCCGTTCGAAATGCTTCGATCCCGGCCGAAACGACCATGCGCGCCGGCCACCGACTTCGTTGGGGAGAGAAGGTCCTTCGGTCGGCGCCAGGGATCACGGTGGCGGCCGGGATCAGCGCGGCGCCTCCCTCAGGAAGTCAACTCTCGCTTGAGATGATCTGAGGATCACACCCAACTCCCCAAACGCGGAACCGATTGGGGGTGGCGCGGTATACATACGTCTGTACTGCCCCGGAGTCCGTCGACCGATGACTGGACGCCGCGGCAATCGTCCATTCAACGCACGCTTGTGCAGAAGGGGAGGAGCTTGGCAAAGGAAGAAGGAATCGTGGTGGATGGGCACGTGACCGAGGTGCTCCCGGACCGCAAGTACCGCGTAGAGCTCGAGAATGGGCACGTGGTGCTGGCGTACGGCGCCGGAAAGATGACCAAGTTCAAGATCCGCGTGATGGTGGGCGACCGGGTAACGCTGTCGCTTTCGCCGTACGATCTTACCCGCGGCCGCATCACCTACCGTCACAAGAGCTGAGCGCCGGAACGAGCCCCGATCACTATCCCCAGCACTAGGAGGACCCCCGATGGCAATGGGCAACAGCACCAAGCGCATTCGCGACGACGATCTGTTCGTGAGCGCCGACAAGCACCCCGGTTGGGTCGCGCAGAGCGACCACACGCCCAAGGTGGGCGACGAGGTGTACTGCACGGGCGGTGAGGGGGTTGTGGCGGCGGTCCTGGGCAAGACCAGCGACGGCAGCCGTCTGCTGGAGATCCGGCTTTCCTCCGAGGGCGCGCGCCCCTTTTTCGCGGCCGCCTCGAACGTGCTGGTGGCGGCGGCCTGAACCGCCGCCACGGGATGGAAAGACAAGCGGGGCCGCTCTGATCACGGGGCGGCCCGCTCGCTTTTGTCCAGGAAACAGATGGGCCTTACACGGAGTCAACGGAGGAATCCCGCGCGACTCCGTGAGATCTCTGCGAATATCTCTGGTTGGAACGCAGTTGAAGCCCCGTTCCGCGAGCGTCAGCGAGCGGAGACGGGGCTTGTCGCTGTTCCAGCCGCGGCTTCAGCCGCCCCGGCGCGAGGTCACGGGGGTGGCGCCGTTATCGGTGATTGACCCGTAGACAAAAAGAAACGGGGCCGCTCCACCTGAGTGGAGCGGCCCCGCCGTCTTGTGGACGTCCGGGCGAATTAGCCCAGGCGCACGACGTTCTCGGCCGCGGGGCCCTTCTGGCCCTGCACCACGTCGAACTCCACGCGCTCACCCTCGGCCAGCGACTTGAAGCCGCTGCCCTGGATGGCCGAGTGGTGGACGAAGCAATCCTTGCTGCCGTCCTCGGGCGTGATGAAGCCAAAGCCCTTGCTGTCGTTGAACCACTTGACGGTACCGGTCGTAGCCATCTCCGTACTCTCCTGAAACTGTGTTGACCGACTCTCGAGGTACGGGACATCCGACCAACGATCGTCATGTTCATGCTCGGGCTGATCGCCCCCCGTGCGCAGGCGTTGCGAGCTCATCAGAACGAAAAAAGGACCGGGAAGCGAAAGCGTCCCAGGTCCTCTTGCACTCTGGTGTCCCCGGGATTTTCGCCCCGCGGTTTGTTCGCAAGGCCAAATGTACAACCCCCTGCAGCATCCGTCAAGCCTCTTGGTCGCATGCCCCCCTCAAGAACGTTGATTTGCCGGGAGGGGTGTTGCTAAAACGCCCCGCCCGAAGCGTTGACTTCCTGAGGGAGCGCCACGCGTAACTTGAACGTTCACAACCGCTTGCGCGCGACCGAAGGATCTCCTCTCCGTCACTGTGGGGCCAACTTCTCGAGCGTCGAAGCCGGCCCCTCGGTTATGCCGGCGAGATCCTTCGGTCGGCGCCAAATTGCTTGCGCAGCAGTCGGTTTGGAGCGGCGCCTCCCTCAGGAAGTCAACGTGTGGCCTAAAACTCAGCGTGGCGGCTCGCGGCCGGAGGTCAGCGTGTAGAGGTACGCGGCGATGTCGCGGGCATCTTCCTCGGTGACGCCTACGTTGGGCATGGCGGTGGCGGAGTCGACGGCGGGCGGGTCCATGATCCAGCTCATCATGTGCTGCGGCGTGTTGGTGAGCACGCCGGCGATGTACATCCGCCCCGCGATCCCCTCCAGCGGCGGGCCCACCAGCGCGTGCGCGCCCGCCACGCCCGGGATGGTGTGGCACGATCCGCATCCGTAGTCGCGCGCCTTCTCGCGCCCGGCGTACGCGTTGCCGCCCGTCAGCGCGGCGGCGTCGGCGAAGGCCTTGCCCTGGCCACGGCCGCACGCGGCGAGGGCGAGCAATCCGATCAGCGCGACGCACCGCAGCCGATCCATCGAACTCGCCGGACGATGCATCCTCATCCTCCTCATCCGGTGGGGCGGAGCAGGGCGCGGTCCTGCCAGCGCGTGGTGCGCCGCTCCGACTCGCGCATCCAGGCGGCGATCAGCGCCAGGCCGGCGACCAGGTAGCTGAGCCCCGCGGGGATCCACATGATGAGCCCGGCCAGCTGCTGATCCTCCAGCGGCGTGAGCCCCCACGCGGCCGTGGCGCCGTCGTACGCCGGGTACCAGGGGCTCGGCGAAAAGGTCAGCAGCGCGCCCAGCGCGCCGCTGTGCATGGCCGTCGCGAACAGGTAGAAGACGGCGGCGCCGTATCCCATCCGCCCCTCGCGGCCGTGGAACAGCGCCCACCAGAACAGCAGCGCGGTGCCCAGAAAGCTGGCGTGCTGCAGCGTGTGCATCCCCTCGCCGGTGAGCGCGGCCTGGTACGGCGTGGGGAGGTGCCACAGCCAGAGCGCCGCCGCATGCAGCAGCCACGCGACGAAGGGCCCGCTCAAGAGCAGCCAGCCGCCGCGTACGGACCCCGACTTCGACCAGCGTCCGGCGGCGCGGCGTGCGCGTATGGGCACGGCGAAGAGGAAGGGGACCAGCGGGCGGCCGAGCACCAGGAGCGGCGCGGCGACGGCCATCAGCAGCTCGTGCTGCACCATGTGCGCGCTGAACAGCACGTCGCCCAGCGGGTGCAGCGGGCTGAGCATCGCCACCAGCAGCGTCAGCCACCCCGCCGCGAAGCATCCCGCCTCCCAGCGCCGGATTCCGCCGCCCACGCCGGAGCGCCGCCACATCCGCTCCACGCCGCGCGCGTACATCCACCCGCTCACCAGCAGCGCGGCGACGACGGCGGGCTCCAGGCTCCACGCCGTCCACAGGTCGTGCGGCTGCAGCCGCTGGCCGTCGTGGGCAAAGGCGGCGTGCGGCGCCAGCGTCGCCACGATCGCGAGTGGGAGGGCGCGGCTGCGCATCAGATGGCCATGCAGGGGTTGAAGAACAGGCTCGCCACCCACTGCGTCAGAATCGCCAGCGAGAAGAGGGCGCTCGCCATCAAGCCCATCACCACCATCATCCGGCTGCGGGGAAGGGTGCCGCCGCCCTCGCCGGGGCCTTCGCGGCCGGTGCGCTTCCACTCGCGCCACGCCACCCATCCGCCGGAGAGGGCCATCAGCAGCGTGAGCAGGCTGACCAGGTGCAGCGAGAGGTTCGAGTTCCTGGCGCAGGCGACGCGGACCAGGCCGTACTCCGCGTTCAGCCCCAGCATCCACGCCATCGGGCCGGCAAGCACGGCGAACCAGAGGACCGCGATGCCGCGCCCCGTCCGGAGGGATTCCGTGTGCCCGGTCGCATCCGCCATCATCCCCTCCTACAGCAGGCGCGGCATCCAGTAGACGATGAAGTACAGCGGCACCCACACCAGCGAGAGAAACACCTGGTAGTCCGCCGCGTCCACCGCGTCGGGGTAGTGCTTGCGGCGCGCCTTGCCCAGCAGAAAGAGCAGGCCCAGCGTCCCCGTCTCGAACACGTCGACGATGATGAGCGTGGAGTGCAGCACCACCACCCCCCAGGCGGCAGAGGCGTACGCGTGCGCGTCCCAGCGCGCGTTCAGCGCCAGCAGCTCCCACCAGCGCAGCGCGTTCACGGGAATGGTCATGGCCGTGGCGATCAGCAGGCCGCGCGCGACGGCCATGCGGTCCATCCGTTCGGCCGCCTTCCCCGCGTACCGCATCGGCACGATCACCAGCACCAGCAGGACGGTGTTGATGGTGGGGATGAGCAGGTCCGGGTTCGGGGTGCGCCCGGGCGGCCAGTCGAACTCGTTGGTGCGCAGGTAGAAGTAGCTGGCCACCATCAGCAGCAGGGTGAACCCCTCGATCATCATGAAGCCGATGGTGCCCCACCACAGCAGGCTGCGCTTGCCGAAGATCACCGTCGGCAGGCCGCTGGCGTCGTAGACCGTGCGCGGGGTGCTCATGCGGGCTCCTCCGCGTAGGTGGGCGGCCCGTGGTGCTTCTCCTGCGTGGCCATCCACAGCAGCAGCGGCGGAAAGAGCAGCACCGGCCCCACGACGAACGCCCAGGGGGTAAAGATGCCGCCGATGAACGTCACCCCCACCGCCAGCGCGCACAGCAGCGGCGCGATGCTCCCGCCCGGGTGCACGTAGCGCGCGTCGGGCTCCGCATCCAGCACCGTCGTAAGCAGGATCTCGCGGCGCTCCGGGTTCATCCCGACGACGACGGGGCGGTCCGGCGTGCGCTCCCACAGCGCGTACAGCCCCTGGACGATGGGGATGTGGAGAAAGTTGTAGCTGGGCGGCGGCGACGCGGTGGCCCACTCCAGCGAGTATGCGTCCCACGGATCGTCACCCGCGGGGGCACCGTGCTTCAG
>DASTVC010000254.1:0-2381 GCA_035759295.1 Longimicrobium sp.
CCTTGTCCTCGTCGTCCAGCGCCGGCTCCAGCGCGCCGCTGGCCACCGGCGACCGCAGCTCCGCCAGCGACTCCACCGCCGCCACCCGCACCTTCGCCTCCGGCCGCTGAAGGAGGCGCGCCACGTCCGGCCCCGCCTCGACGACGCGCAGCCGGCCGACCAGCCGCGCCGCGCCGGCCGCGACGGCGGGATCTGCGTCCTGCGCGAAGGTGCGCAGCGTGGCGGGGTTGGGCGCCGCCAGCCGCTCCGCGGCCTCCATCAGCGCCCCGCGCGCCGTCTCTGACCCGCTGCTCTCCCCCGCGCGCAGCAGGGGGCCCAGCGACTCGGGGGGAAAAAAGCCGAGGAGCGCGCCCAGGTGCTCGCGCGAGACGGAGCTCCCCGCCTCTTCGACGATGCGCACCAGCTCCGCCACCGTCTCCGGCCGCGCCAGCTGGTCGAACAGGCCGCGGAGCGCCTTGAAGACGGGCGCGGGAAGCTTGCGGCCGGAGGTGGCCACGCCCACCAGCTCGCCCAGCATGTACGCCGCCTTGTCCAGCCGCCCGGCGCCCAGGAGCGTGGGCAGCAGGTCGCCGGTGATGGAGACCACCTGCGTCTGCCGGTCCGACGCGCCGTCCTCCAGCCGGTCGAAGAGCGCGTTCAGCACGTCAGTCCACAGGTCGCGCTCCATCTCCCGCCGCACCTCCCCCTCCAGCCGCCGCATCTCCGTCTCGTCAAGGAAATACAGCGCCTCGCGAAAGTCCTCCGTCGAAACGGTCGCCGCCAGCGGCTCGGGGTCGTGCGCGGGCGAGGAGATGGTCTGCGGGGCCGACGCGGCGCCGCCTTCGGGAAGGCGCACGCCCTCGCTCAGCGGCTCCACGTAGCGGTAGCGGAAGTGGGCCCAGTCGTGGTCCCACAGCAGGGTGAGCAGGTCTTCCTGGTCCGCCCGCAGCCGGTGGATGCGGGCCAGCAGCCCCAGGAACGCGTCCAGGTCCTCCTCCTCGAAGCCGGGCATGAAGCTCAGCTCCCGCACGCCGTCCTTGTAGAGGGAGAAGGCCAGGTTGTCGCCGCGCTCCTCGCCCGCGCTGAAGACGGCGATCCCCTCCCACAGGATCTCGCGCTCCTCCACCTGCACGTTCAGGTACGACAGCCGGTCCCACAGCGCCGCCATCCGCGCGCGCAGCGTCTCGACGAACTTGTCCAGGGAGGGAGAGTGGCCCTCGTACAGAAGGTGGGTCCGCAGGGCGCGCGAGAATCCGCGCACCACCTCCTGCACCTCCGCGCGCGTGGCCGCGTCGGCGCCGGGATGGGCGTCGTCGGACTCGGGCGGAACCAGGTGCACGGCGGTCGCGTTCATCCGGGAGGGTGTGTCGATGTCAGCGGGCGCCGGTCATGTCGGCCACCTGCGCCACGTCCTTGTCGCCGCGGCCGCTCAGGCAGACGAGCACCGGGCCGCGGTCCTTCCAGCGGGCGCCCTCGCGCAGCACGTACGCGATGGCGTGGGCGCTCTCCAGCGCGGGGATGATCCCCTCCAGCCGGGCCAGCCGCTCGAACGCCGCCAGCGCCTCGGCGTCGCTCACGGCGGCGTAGGTGGCGCGGCCGCTGTCCTTGAGGTGCGAGTGCTCCGGCCCCACGCCGGGGTAGTCCAGCCCGGCGCTCACGGAGTGCGCGTGGGCCACCTGCCCGCCCTCGTCCTGCAGCAGGTACGAATAGGAGCCCTGGAACACGCCGGGAGTTCCCCGCGTGAGCGGCGCCGCGTGCCGGGGCGTGTCGATCCCGTCCCCCGCCGCCTCCACGCCCACCAGCTCCACCTCCGCGTCGTTCACGAAGGGGTGGAAGGTGCCGATGGCGTTGGAGCCGCCCCCCACGCAGGCCACCACGCCGGCGGGAAGGCGGCCGGCGACCTCCAGCAGCTGCCCCCGCGCCTCGCGCCCGATGACGGATTGGAAGTCGCGCACCATCCGGGGATACGGATCGGGTCCAACGGCGCTCCCCAGGATGTAGTGCGTGTCGCGCACGTTGGTCACCCAGTCGCGCAGCGCCTCGTTCCCCGCGTCCTTCAGCGTCCGCGTGCCGCCGGTCACCGGCCGCACCTCCGCGCCCAGCAGGTGCATGCGGTAGACGTTCAGCGACTGCCGCCGCACGTCCTCCTCGCCCATGTAGACGATGCAGCGCAGGCCGAAGAGCGCGCACGCCGTGGCGGTGGCGACGCCGTGCTGCCCCGCGCCCGTCTCGGCGATGATGCGCTCCTTCCCCATCCGGCGCGCCAGCAGCGCCTGGCCCAGCGCGTTGTTGATCTTGTGGCTGCCGGTGTGGTTCAGGTCCTCGCGCTTGAGCCAGACGTCGATCCCCCCCGCCGCCTCGCCCAGGCGCCGCGCGGGATAGAGGGGCGTGGGGCCGCCCCC
>DASTVC010000255.1:0-5074 GCA_035759295.1 Longimicrobium sp.
CCCTCTCCGTGAGGAACGAACGGGGAGGGGCCGGGGGAGGGGCACCCGCGGTGACCAAACTTCCGGTGATTCGTTTGCAGAAGGCGGCGCGCGTGCTATTGTTTTAACCGGCCATCCACGTATCCCGCCGCACCGACGTCACTTCCGGCCGCCCGCCTTCGAGAGAGCGCCGCCGCCGGACGCACCGCGCCCCATCTACCGAGCTGATGATCTACTCCCTCCTGCCTCCCGCGGACCAGAACGCCACGCCGGGCACCCCCGCGCGCGACGCCCTGCGGGAGAGCGAGGCGTACTTTCGCTCGCTGGTGGAGAACGCGCGCGACGTCATCCACGTCCTGAACCACGACCGCACCACCCGCTACATCACGCCCTCCGTAAAGCGCCTGCTGGGGTGGGAGCCGGAGGAGCTCATCGGCCGCAGCGTGCTGGAGATCGTGCACCCCGACGACTTCGAGCCCGCGATGGCCGAGCTGCGCGCCTCGCGCGGCACCGTGGGGCCCGGGCTGCCCATCGAGGTGCGGGTGAAGCACAAGGACGGCAGCTGGCGCATCTTTGAAGGAGTGATGCGCAACCTGCTGGAGGACCCGGTCGTCCGCGGCGTCGTCGTCAACTCGCGCGACATCACCGCGCGCCGCCAGCGCGAGGAGCAGGTGCTGCGGCTGGCGGCCATCCCGCAGGAAAGCCCCAACCCCATCATCGAGTGCGACCTGGGGGGCACCCCCACCTACCTGAACCCCGCCGCCGAGGCGCTGCTGGCCGACATGCGGCTCGACACGCCGCTGCGGCTGCTGCCGGCCGACCACCTGCGCATCATCCACGGCTGTGTGGGAAGCGGGCAGGGCGCGCGGGGGATCGAGGCGCCGGTGGGCGCGCGGGTCCTTTCGTGGACGTACCATCCGCACGCCGCGCTGGGCGCCGTGCACGTCTTTGGCGAAGAGGTGACGGAGCGCAAGCGGGTGGAGGGGCGGCTGCTGCACCAGGCGCTGCACGACCCGCTGACGGGGCTCCCCAACCGCCACCTGTTCATGGAGCGCCTGGGCGCCGCGCTGCTGCGCTACCACCGGCGCGAGGGCGGCCTGTTCGCCGTGCTGTTTCTCGATCTCGACCGCTTCAAGGTGGTCAACGACTCGCTGGGCCACCACGTGGGCGACGAGCTGCTGCAGGTGGTCGGCGACCGGCTGCGCTCCGCCGTGCGGACGTCGGACACCGTCGCGCGCTTTGGCGGCGACGAGTTCGCCGTGCTCCTGGAGGAGCTGGATGACCTGGACGAGGCCACGCACATCGCCGAGCGGCTGGGGCAGGCCGTGGCCGCCCCCATCAACCTGAGCGGCTACGAGGTGTTCAGCTCCGCCAGCATCGGCATCGCGCTCTGCTCGGGGGGGATGGAGCGGCCGGAGTACCTGCTGCGCAACGCCGACGTGGCCATGTACCGGGCCAAGGGCCTGGGCGCCAGCCGGTACGAGGTGTTCGACCGCACCATGCACGCGCAGGCGCTGGAGCGGCTGCAGATGGAGACAGACCTGCGCAGGGCCCTGCAGCGCGGCGAGTTCCGCCTGCACTACCAGCCCATCGTCTCGCTGTCGCGCGGCACCATCACCGGCGTGGAGGCGCTGCTGCGCTGGGAGCACGCGGAGCGCGGCCTTACCTCGCCCGGCGACTTCATCCCCGTGGCCGAGGAGACGGGGCTCATCCTGCCGCTGGGCGCGTGGGTGCTCACCGAGGCGTGCCGGCAGCTGGCGGAGTGGCGGCGCGAGTTCGCCACGGCGCGCATCGCGCTGAGCGTGAACCTGTCGGCCAAGCAGTTCGGCCAGGCGGACCTGGTGGAGCGCATCCGCGCCGCGCTCGACGACGCCGGGCTGGACCCGCGGCACCTGAAGCTGGAGATCACCGAGAGCGCCATCATCGACCATCCCGGCAGCGCCGGCGCCATGCTGCGGCAGCTTAAGGAATCGGGGATCCAGGTGCAGATGGACGACTTCGGCACCGGGTACTCGTCACTCAGCTCGCTGCACTCCCTGCCGCTGGACGGGCTCAAGATCGACCGCAGCTTCGTAAGCCGCATGCCCGAAGACCGCGCCACCATGCAGATGGTGCGGACGATTGCGTTGCTGGCGCGCGGGCTGGACCTGGCCGTGATCGCCGAGGGCGTGGAGACGCAGGCACAGCTGGACGAGGTGCGCGCCATGGGGTGCGACTACGCGCAGGGCTACCTCATCTCCCCCCCGCTCGACCCCGAAGGCATCCGCGCTTTATTGGCGGAGGATCCGCGCTGGTGATTTCGTAAGGAGAAGAAGGACAAACTGCGGAGTTGGGCGTGCCCCTCCGCTGCGCTCCGGGTCGGGCTGCGCGCGCACTAAGGCACGATACAACCGTGCCTAAGTGCGCCGAGCCCCCGGCGCTCACCCGCCTCAAAGCGTTTCCTCCACGCTCGTGCATGCGCGCCGTGTTCTCGGCCCTCCGGGCGCGCATCCCTCACGCAACGGCAACGTCGATCCGCTCCGCCGGCCCCGTCCTGGGCGGTTGAAACCGCGGCTACAACATCACAAAGTCCACCTGCGTGGACTCGGCGGCCCGGTCATGTGCGGCATCCCACGCGCCTGCGCGTCCGCACCCGGTCCACCTCCACGCGCAACTCGACCCGTCTGCACGAAGCCCCACGTAGTTTGTGGGGCTTCCCGCTTTTGTTGCCGGGGGTTCGCCCGTCCGGGGCAGATCCGCCTCCGGGCGCGCCCCCGTTCACCCGTTCACCCGTTCACCCGTTCACCTTGTCACCCGTTCACCTTGTCACCCCGTCACCCCATCCCATCGCCCTCCCCCGCACGACATCCTTGCCCCCGCGTCGCCCCCCGCTTATCCTGTCCACCCCGTTCACCTCCCCGACAATCATTCTCCACCCCAACCCTCGACCGCCAATGTCGAACGCTTCGCCGTGCCCGGAATCTTCGTATCCATCCCACCGCACTTTTGAGCCTTCGCGTGCGTCTGTGGCTCAATCGGAGTGGATGCGCGGGAGGCTCGCGTGATCGCGCGCGCGTCGGCCGTGGCCGCCGATTCGGAGATCCGCGACTCGCTGCACGAGGCGATCACGGGGAGCGACGGGGTGGGCATCGCCATGTGCGACAGGGATTTGTGCTACGTCTTCTGGAACCGGTTCATGGAGGAGATGACCGGCCTTTCCGCCGCGGAAGTGCTCGGCCGCAACGCGCTGGAGATGTATCCGAACGCCCGCGACGAGCGGATGGAAGAGGTTCTGGAGCGTGTCCTTGGTGGCGAGTCGGTGTCGCTCCCGGACCAGCGCTACACCGTTCCCGGCGTCCGCACCGGCTGGGTGTGGGTGCAGTACCGCCCCCACCGTGGGCCTGACGGCTCCATCTCCGGCGTGGTCGGCATCGTCCACGACGTCACGGAGCGCAAGCGGGCGGAGGAGGAGAACGAGCGCCTGGCCGCTTTTCCCCGCGAGAGCCCCAACCCCGTGCTGGAGTGCGACGCCGCCGGGCGCGTGGTCTACGCCAACCCCGCCGCGTCCCGGCTGGCGGCGGAGCTGAGCGGGCGGATCGAAGGCGCGCTCCCCGGCCCGGGGCACGCGGACCTGGTGCGCGGCGCGCTGGCCAGCGGCGCGGCCGTGCGCGCGGTGGAGGTGCGGGTAGGCGGCCGCGTCCTCTCCTGGTCGTACCATCCCCACGCCGCGCTGGGCCTGGTGCACCTCTTCGGCGAGGACGTCACCGCACGGCGGGCCATGGAGGAGCGGCTGCGGCACGAGGCGCTGCACGATCCGCTCACCGGGCTCCCGAACCGGCGGATGCTGATGGAGCGTCTTTCCGCCGCGCTGGACCGCGGGCGGCGGCGGGGCGGGGGGCCAGCCGTCCTCTTCATGGACCTGGACCGCTTCAAGGTCGTCAACGACTCGCTGGGCCACCCCGTGGGCGACCAGTTGCTCATCGCCGTCGCCGAGCGCCTTCGCGCCTGTGCCGCGGACGCCGACACCGTCGCCCGCTTTGGCGGCGACGAGTTCGCGGTGCTGCTGGAGACGGGATCGGCGGAGGCGGCGGTTCGGACGGCGGCGGGGATTCAGCGCGCGCTGGCGGCGCCGCTGGGGCTGGGCGGATACGAGGTGGTCACCTCCGCCAGCATCGGCGTCGCCGTCGCCACCGCGCAGACGGACGGCCCCGAGGCGCTGCTGCGGAGCGCTGACGCGGCCATGTACCGCGCCAAGGCGCGCGGCCCCGGCGGCTGCGAGGTCTACGACCGCGCCATGCACGCCCAGGCCCTGGCCCGCCTGCGCACGGAGACGGAGCTGCGCCGCGCGCTGGACCGCGGCGAGATCACCCCCCACTACCAGCCCATCGTCTCCCTGGCCACCGGCCGCATCTCCGGCGTGGAGGCGCTGGCGCGCTGGCGGCACCCGGAGCGCGGCTGGGTGCAGCCGGGCGAGTTCGTGACCGTGGCGGAGGAGAGCGGCGCCATCCTGGAGCTGGGCCGCCGCGTGCTGCTGCAGGCCTGCCGCGACGCCGGCGCGTGGGCGCGGTCGCTCGGCCGCGACGTGGGAGTAAGCGTGAACCTCTCCGTCAAGCAGCTGGCCCAGGCGGACCTGGTGGATCAGGTGCGCAGGACGCTGGAGGACACCGGCTGCGACCCCGCCCGCCTGCGCCTGGAGATCACCGAGAGCGTGCTGGTGGAGAACGCCGAGGGCGCCGCCAGCACCCTGTCGCGGCTCAAGGAGCTGGGGCTGCGGGTGCTGATGGACGACTTCGGCACCGGCTGGTCGTCGCTCTCCGCGCTGCACCGCCTGCCGGTGGACGGGCTTAAGGTGGACCGCTCGTTCGTGGCCGCCATGGGGCGCGACGGCCGCGCGGGCGAGCTGGTGGCCTCCGTCGTCGCCCTGGCCCATGCGCTGGGGCTGGAGGTGGTCGCCGAGGGGATCGAGCGCCCCGACCAGCTGGCCGGCCTGCGCGCCCTGGGGTGCGACGCCGCGCAGGGCTTTCTCTTTTCCCCCGCGGTGGATGCCGCGTCCCTCCAGCGCCTGCTCGCTTCCGATCAGTCGTGGTGACGGAGACCATTTACAAACCTAGCGATG
>DASTVC010000256.1:0-4059 GCA_035759295.1 Longimicrobium sp.
AATGAAGTGACAGTTGGGACAGAGGGGAAGCAGATTCTGCAAATCGTTGTTAGCTGGGTTTTCGTCGATGTGGTGAATCTGGGGTCGGTCTGTTCCACAAATAGCACATTTGTGATTGAACTCTGCCAACACAGTATCACGCGACGTTTTTGGAATTTTAACCCGCTCCTTTGGCACCGCTCCCTCCTTTCGCTACTGAGTGTGCCCACTGCACGCGGGCATGTGGCTGCTGGTCTAGCTCCGCTCCAACGATCACTATCGCTTTGGCGACGGTCAAGGCCGGGTGGATGTTGGCGTGGCTGTACAAGCGCCTCCACCCGCAGCTTGCGTTCTACAAGCTGTGGGCGTTCTGGTCCGCCATCCTGGGCGGCGTGGTGGCGCTGCTGATCGCGCTGGGCGCGGTGCGGATGTGACGAGACGCCACGGATCGCGTTAAAAAGACGGGCTCCGCGCGCTATGCGCGGAGCCCGTCGTCTGTTCAGCCTGCTGCGAGAAACCCGCTATCGGACGCGCACGGACGACTCCAGCACGACGTGGTCGCTGCCGGTATTGCCCGCGATTTCGTGCACCACCAGCAGTCGGTATGAACCGGACGGAACGTCGCGCACGATGGCCTCGTATCCAATGCTCTCCAGGACGGCAAAGCAGATGCCGTTCTGCGTGCCGGTCAGCCGGACCGTGAGCACGCCCAGAGCCACAGCGGCCGCGGCACTGCCCTGGTAGCCGCTGCACGGTGCGTGAAAGTACCCGCGGATCTTTACCTCCCCGTTTCCATCGCTGACCACGAACTCCGGCTCCGTCTGCAGCCGCTCGATGCGGAATGCGAGGTCGACGGGGCGCGCGTCGGGGACACCCGTCGCGTCGGTGCAGGCGGCGAGGAGGCCGGTGAACAGCAGGGCGAGCGACAGACGAATTCTGCGATCCATGCTCCGTCTCCTGGTCTAGAGGTAAGGAAGGATAGCGGCGGATGCGATCTACATCACGCGCGGCGGATGGCCGGCATTGCGGGAGCACGTGGTTGATCGCAGGATGTCGGCTCCACCACAACGCGCAATGCCCGCCGCGTGTGACTTCCCCGGCCTCGTTGGGGAGGGGAGATCAGGGCGCGGCGTCCGCATCCAGTCCCATGGGGTGATGAAATGGAGAAGCTGCTGGTCATTCTGGGGCTCACCGTCGGCGGCTGGGTCGGCTGGGCGATTGGCGCGCCGTTCGGCATGTTCGCCGCGTTCATGCTGAGCATCGTGGGAACGGGGCTGGGGCTGTACCTGGGCCGCCGGATCGCCCGCGACTACTTCTGATCCGACCGATGAGCGACGAAGCGTTCCACCGCCGCTACGACGACGAAGATACCGACGACATCGAGCTTCCGCCGCCACGCCGTCGCCTTACGCCGCGGGGGCTGCTGATCTTCGACGCCGTGGTGCGGCTGGTGGTGATCGCCTACGTGGGCACCGCGCCCGTGCGCGAATGGATGCCCGACGTGGGCGGGTGGCGGCGCCCGGTGCTGTACCTGGCCAGCTTTCTGGCCGCGCTGACGCTGCTGGGGATGTGCGGGTGGCTCATATCGCGGCGCAAGGCACGCCGCGGCGGCGAGTCGGCGGTTCCCTTTCCGCGTTCGTGGGCGGTGGTCGCGGCGGCGGGGATCGCAATCGTGATCGTGGGCGGGTGGCTGCCCCAGCGGCGCATCAACGCACGGGCTCGGCAGCTGGCGGCGGAGGCCGCGCGGCCGCGCACGTGGCCTTCGCGCACGGTGGAGGGCTACGTCTTTGGCCTCACCACGCGCTACGTGGGCGATTCCATCCCCTACACGCTCACCGTGCGTTGCCCATCGCACCGCGACTGCCCGCCGCGGCAGCGCCTGGCGCTCACGCTGATCGGCTCCACGGCCCATCTTTCGGACGTTGTGCCTCCGGACGCCCTGGTGCCCGACGGCGCGGCGCGCGCCTACCATGCCCGGCGCAGCATTGCCGCGGCCCGCTGGTTCGGGCCCGCGGAGTACGTGCAGACGGACAGCTTGTCCATCATCTTCATCACCCCCGAGTAGGTCCGCCGCCGCGGCGACGGACGAAACACGGGCGGGCTCCGCGATCATCGCGGAGCCCGCTTAATTCGATTGTCGCTGGCTGTCCGACAGCAGCTTCATCCCCGGCAGTAGTCAGGCGGTTTGGCGTCGAGTGTGTCCAACTGGACGTGCAGGCTACGGAGCTCTTTACGGTACCGCTCCCACGTTGTCATCGGGATCTCCCGGTATTTTGCCGGGACGATCCGGGGAAGTTGCTCCCTTCGCTCACGCGCATTCTCGCGGTACGCGGTCGGCCCACCAACTGTCAGCCCCAGGCGGATCATCATCCTTCTCACGCTGGAAACGCCGACCGCGTCCAGCGCCACGTAGAACACCTCGTCTGCCTGGGTTCGCGAGCACGACTGGCGCCAGTACAGATAGTCGTGGACGAGCGCGGGCAGGTCGTGCACGGAGGGGCCGAACGCGCCCTGCAACGGACCGGGAATGCTCGCGAAGTCCGTCACGAAGCCGGCGGGCACCACAATAGGCTCCCTACCCTGCGGAGGGACGTACTTGAAAGGCTCCAGCAGCACATACTGCCGCGGCCGATCAGTGAACCAGCGCACGGCGGGGATGCGGAACTCAGTGCGAGGTGCCGCAGCCGCCGACGAGACATGCTGGGCCGACGGGGCCGCGCTCTGTGCATCTGCTGCACCGGTCGCCGCAACGGAGCAGAAAGCCAGGCCCAAGCCTCGCGTCGCCAGGAACTTCATCCACATGATTTCACCCGTTGAGCTCGAAAAGATCGTGTCGATCGGGCGGGGGACGGATCAGGTGGATTCGGCGTAGCGGCACGAGCTTCACGCGTCCACCCGGCGCCATGTAGATGGGATGCGGCGCCGGATTTCCCACAATCACTGAATCCGATGCCACGGCGAGCCGGCGGACGTGGCGGCCGCTTGCGGCAGGATTGTCGTCAACAGGAATTGTGAAAAACGCTTTGCGGCGTGCATAAATGTATAGTTATCAAGCATTTGCAATGTATCTCTTCGTTTCACGTGAACGCCTGGGCGGCGCTTCGTGAGGGCACGACCGGCGCGGAGGGAGAGATGTGCGCGTTGCACCTCTTGCCGGGGAGGTTAGATTCCCCGGCTTCCCAATCCACCGGCTCGCGCGAGCCGCTTACGTTAGACTGGACGAACGCAGCATGGCGGACAACTTCAAGAACTTCATCAACGGCGAGTGGGTCGAGCCGTCGACGGGCCAATACTTCGAGAACCGCAACCCGGCGAAGCAGAAGGACCTGATCGGCAACTTTCCCCGCAGCAGCCGCGAGGACGTGGACCGCGCGGTAGCCGCCGCGAAGGCCGCGTTCCCCGACTGGAGCCGCACCCCCGCGCCGGCCCGCGGCGACATCCTGCGCCGCGTGGGCGACCTGCTGACGGAGCGCAAGGACGAGATCGCCAAGGCCGCCACCCGCGAGATGGGCAAGACGCTGCAGGAAACGCGTGGCGACCTGCAGGAAGGGATCGACACCGCCTACTACGCGGGCGTGGAAGGCCGCCGGCTGTTCGGCCACACGGTGCCGTCGGAGCTGCGCAACAAGTGGGCGATGACGTACCGCCGCCCCATCGGCGTCTGCGGGCTCATCACCCCCTTCAACTTCCCGCTGGCCATCCCCACGTGGAAGATGTTCCCGGCGCTCATCTGCGGGAACACGGTGGTCATCAAGCCCGCCGAAGACACGCCGCACACCGTGGCGCTGCTCATCGAGGTGCTGGAGGAAGCCGGGATCCCCAGGGGCGTCGTCAATCTGGTGCACGGCCTGGGCGAGGAAGTGGGCGCGGCCATCGTGGAGCACCCGGACATCCCCGTGATCTCCTTCACCGGCTCCACGCAGACGGGCTCGATCATCGCCCAGACGTGCGGGCGCATGCACAAGCGCCTTTCGCTGGAGATGGGCGGTAAGAACGCGCAGATCGTGCTGGCCGACGCGGACCTGGACCTGGCCATCGACGGCGTGCTGTGGGGCGCCTTCGGCACCACCGGGCAGCGCT
>DASTVC010000257.1:0-7138 GCA_035759295.1 Longimicrobium sp.
GAGGGCGGCCCCGAAGAGGTGGCGGTGATGGTCCTGCTGCACTGATGAGCCCTCGCTCCCTGCCGCCACGCCCATGATTCTCGCCGACCGCTGGGACGGCACCGGCGTCCCCTTCCAGGGCGACCGCACCCTGCGCCTGCTGGCCGTTCCCGCCGGCGCGCGCATCGTCTCCGCGCGCGCCCGGGTGCGGCCGGCCGGCGCGGACCCGGCCGCGCCCCTGGTGGAGCGGCTGTCGCTGGAGCCGGGGGCCGCCCCCGGCACGTCGGCCGTGGCGGTGGCGCAGGGGAGCGCGGTGGAGGTGGACCTGCGCGGGCGCCGGACGCTGCACGCGGTGGAGGGGACGGCGCTGGGCGGCGCCCGCCTGGCCGTGGACCCCGGCGGCGGCATCTTTGTCCCCGTGGCGCAGAACGGCACCTTGGGCGGGTTGCCGCAGGATGCGTTCACCCTGACCGTCGAGGGATCCGTCGCGCCGCTTCCCGGCGTGGCCGCCACGCGCATCCGCCTGTGGCGCGACCAGGGCGACCCGCCGCGGGTGACGGGTGTGCGGGTGCGCGGCGCCCCCGCCGGCCTCACGCTGCGGGTGGGCGGCCAGCCGACGTTCTGGGCCCACCCGGCCGAGCTCGCGGATGAGGCGGTCACGCCGGACTTCGCGCCGCTGCTGGCGGCGTGGCTGGCGGAGGAGGGAAAGCCGGAGAACGGCTACACCGCCGTGCCCCTCGTCCTGCACACGGAGACGCTCTCCCGCCTGGAGGTGGTCGTCGAGGTGGAGGTGCTGCTGGAGGCGACGCTCCTTCCCGGCGGCATGCCGGAGACCACGCTCCCGTTCGACCTTTCCTCCCTGGCCGTCCCGCCCCGTGGCGCGGACGCGTCCGGCGACTTCGTCGCGCGGCTCCCCGCGGGTGCCGCCGCCGTTCCGGGGGAGACCCGCATCCGCGTCCGCGGCGCCTTTGCCGAGACGCGCGCGGTGCCGGGGCGCGGCCCCACCGGCGTCATCGACCCCCAGGCGGCAAAGGGCCGTGCCCTCATCTCCCCCACCTTCTCCCAGGCACAGGAGATCCCCCCCGGCGCCGGCGCGGTGATCGTGGGGGTAGACCTGCTGCTGCGTCCCGTCACCCGCGCCGCCGTGCTGCAGGTGGACCTGCGCGGCGACGCCGGCGGCCGGCCCGACCGCGAGTCGCTCCTTCCGCAGACGGCGCGCGTCGCCATCCGCGAGGGAGCCGAGCCCGGCGGCACGGTGTGGGCCGGCGCGCTCTTCCAGGCGCCGCTGACGGTGGACCCGTGCCGCCGCTACTGGCTGGTGCTGCAGGCCGTGGAGGGCGAGGCGGAATGGGTGGCGTACCGCGCCGACACCGAGGCCGCCAAACGGCTGGACCTCTCCGGCGGCCGCGTCTGCCCCCCCGCGTCCCCCGCCGACGCGCCCGCGCTGCAGAACACCGACGACGGCGGCGCCTCGTGGCGGTCCGGCGGCGCGCTCAAGGCGCTGTATCGCCTGCGCTCCCTTCCCGCGCGCTACGAGGTGCCGCTGCAGCTGGAGGTGGGCGACGGGCTCGACGCCACCCGCGTGGGGC
This sequence comes from Longimicrobium sp., assembly GCA_035759295.1. Taxonomy (GTDB): domain Bacteria; phylum Gemmatimonadota; class Gemmatimonadetes; order Longimicrobiales; family Longimicrobiaceae; genus Longimicrobium. Next base: position 1,569 of record DASTVC010000257.1, read on the forward strand.
TGGACCGCTTCGCCCCCCTGGCCCGGGTGGACTTCACGGTGGATGACGCCGCGCTGGCGGACGCCGTGACCCGCCACGCGCGCGGCGGCCCCGACGGGTGCGCGCCCGGCGAGGCGCTGGCGGACGGCGGCTTTCAGATGTGGACGGTGGAGGGGGAGGGGATGGACGTGCCCGTGGGGCTTGCCGGCGCGGGACCGGCGCCGCGGCGCGTGGCCGTGTCGCCGGACGGGCGCTGGGCGTACCTGCTGACCGCCGATCCCGGCGCCCCCCGGCTGCTGCGCGTGGATGTCCCCGCCGACGCCGTGGTGGCGCAGGTGGCGCTGGACCCCGCCATCAAGCTCTCCCCGCCGGCCCCCTCCGCGGAGGACACCTGCGCCCTGGTGGTGCATCCGGACGGCTCCCGCGCCTACGTGATCGCCACGGACGGCGCGGCCCCACCGTCGCTGCTGGTGCAGCCGGTGGACCTGGAGCAGGGGCGCGCCGCCGGCCCTGCGCGCATCCTTCCTTCCACCTCCGGGTTGGTGCTCATCCCCGGTCAGTCGTCGTCGCCTCCCCCCCTGCACGCCGCCATCTCGCCGGACGGGGGCACGCTCTGGGTGGGGAACGGAGCGAACCTGGCCGCGCTGGACGTGGATGCGCTGGAAGGCGCGGGTGGCGCCGTGCGCATCCTCTCCGTCCACCCGTTCGTGGACGAGCGGGTACGGTGCATCGCCGTCTCGCCGGATGGCGCGCGGCTGTGCGTGGGCACGGCGGCGACGGGGGCGGTGAAGACGGGAACGCGGACGACGACGGTGTCGACGGTGGCGGCGGGGACGGCAACCGTGACGACGGTGCGGCCGGTGTTCGACCGCGGGCGGATGCACCTGCTGGACGTCGCGTCGGGCGGCGCCGCGCAGGTGGATCTCCCCGCGCTTCCCCGCGACGTGGCGGTGACGCCGGACGGCCGGCGGGCGGTGGTGGCGCTGGCCTCCGGCGCCGCGCTGGTGGAGCTGGACCGGCTGGCCGTGATGCCCACGCGCACCAAGGAGGCCGTGGCGCCGGGTTCCGTAGTGGTGGACTCCGACGGGCTGCGCGCCTACCTGGGCATCGCGGGTGCCGTGGCCGTGCTGGAGCTGGACCGCAACGTCCTGCTGGCCGGCACGCCGCTGGGCGTGGCGGCCACCCCCACCGTGCTGGCCGTAACTCCGCAGGGCGACCGCCTGTACGCCGTCGCGGGGGCGGCGGCGCGGGGCTTTCCCCTGGGGACGCGCCGCCTCTCCCGGTGGACGGCGGAGTCGGGGCGGATGGAGGTGGGCCCGCCCATCGCCGACGGCCCGCGCAGCGTCATCCTGCGCGGGGGCGACGCAAGCAAGCCGGCCCCCGCCGTCCTCCTGCAGTCGGTGGCCGTTTCCCCCGACTGCCGCTACGTCTTTTCGTTCGATGCGCTCGCCCAGCGCGGGTCCAGCGCCTCGGCGGAGCTGCTGTGGGTGGGCGCGCAGGGCGAGCCGCTCGACGCCTGGCCGGTGCCGATGGCGGAAGGCGAATCCCCCGCCGGCGACGCCGCCCCGCCGCCCCTGCGCCCGCACCGCCGCGTAGTGCTTCCCCCCGCCGGCTCCACGCGGGTGGAGGTGCGCTTTCGCGTGCCCGTGGGTGTGGCGCGCGTCGCCGCCGCCTCGCTGGCCGTTTCTCCGGACCTGCTGGTGAACGGCGACCTGCGCCTTCCCCTGCTGGGCGAGGACGGCGGCTGGACGGTGGCGCCGGAGTCGCGCGCCGCCGTCGTCCGCGCGCTTACACCGGGCGGAACGCGGGTCACCGGCGTGGGGCCGGGCGCGGCGGAGGTGGTGCAGGAGATGGATGTCCCTCCCGGCGTCCCCCTCCGCCTGCGGATGGAGGGCCGCGCCCTGGCCGCCCCCGACGGCGCCGTCCCCTGGCTGCGCGTGTCGTGGCTCGACGCCGACGGATGCGAGACCGGCACCGCCGCCGCCCTCGCCATCCACCCGGACGACTTTACCGCCCACGTGCTGCGCCTGGAGCCGCCGGACGCGGCCGTGCGGGCGCGAGTGGCGCTGCTGGTCCCGCCCCGCGCCGCCGTACAGGCCGAGCGGCTGATCCTGGTCCCCGCGCCGGAGGTGGACGTCCCCGTCCGCTTCATCGCCAGCGCCCCCGGCGAGCTGACGGTGACGGACGCGCGCGTCGTCTACGACTTCGGTGCGGCCGGTGGCGTGGTCGACGGGGTGGATGCGCCCGGATCGATGACGCCGCCTGCTGGCCCGCCCACCGTCCCCGTCCCCGGCACGCCCCCCGCGAGTGGAGGCGGTTCCGGAGAGGATGACGACGACTGCTGCGGCGATGGCGACGAGGCGCCCACCGCTCCGGCCACGGGTGAGCCTTCCCGGGCCGTACCGCCGCGGACGCGCACCGTCCCCATCTTTGTCCCCCGCACGACTCCGGCGACCCGCTGGGAGCTCCCCCGCATTCCTGTCGCGCCGGTTCCCGTGGCTCCCCCTCCGCCGCGCACCGAGCCGGTGGTGACGCCGCCGCGCACCGAGCCGGTGGTGACGCCGCCGCGCACCGAGCCGGTGGTAACGCCTCCGCGCACCGAGCCGGTGGTGACGCCTCCGCGCACCGAGCCGGTGGTGACGCCGCCACGCACCGAGCCAGTGGTGACGCCGCCAATCGTCGACGAGCGGACCCCGCCGATCGAGGAGCAGCCAATCGAAGTGACGCCGATTGAGGAGCAGCCGATCGAGGTGACGCCTATCGAAAAGCAGCCCATCGAAGTGACGCCGATCGAGGAGCAGCCGATCGAGGTGACGCCTATCGAAGAGCAGCCCATCGAAGTGACGCCGATCGAGGTGACGCCGATCGAGGAGCCAAGGATCGAGGAGCCGGTGATCGAGGAGCCGGTGATTCTGCCGCTGCCCGAGGATCCGGACAACCAGGTGTTCGTCAACCCGGTACGCGAGGTGCCCGGCGTGGGTGAGGTGCGGGAACGGATGTTCGTGAAGTCCGGCATCGTCACCGCTCAGAACCTCGCCGCCGCCAGCCCCGAGCTGGTGGTCCGCGTACTTGATCGGAGCGTGTCCCTCAATCAGGCGCAGGACCTTATCGACGCCGCCGCCAAGCTCATCTCGTCCTCGAACACGTAGCCCGGCCGTGCCGCCGGCGGAAATCGTTCGGCTCCGCTGGCCCGCGGCGTCCCGTGCGATGTAGATTCGCCGCCGCCGACCTCCGCATTCGCCGCGGCGACCGGCGGCGTCCGCGTTTCAAGCGATAGACCCGCTGCAGGATAGGAAGATGAGCGAAGTGACCGTGTACGGGCTGCCGTATTGCACCACCTGCCAGAAAGCGCTGAAGCACCTGGAAGAGAAGGGCGTGACGATCCTCTCCTTCCGCAACCTGAAGGAAGCGCCGCTGTCGGTGGATGAGGTGCGCGATCTCGCCGCGAAGGTGGGCGGCGTGGAGAAGCTGTTCTCGAAGCGCGCCATGAAGTACCGCCAGATGGGCCTGCACGAGCGCGAGGTGCCGGAGGACGAGAGGGTGCGGCTGATGTCGGAGGAATACACCTTCGTCACCCGCCCCGTCATCGTCCGCGGCGACCGCGCCACGGCTGGGTTCTCCGCGAAGCGGGTGGACGAGTTGGTGGGCATCTGATGATGATTCCGGATGTGGGAGCGTATCCAGTTATCACGTCATCGCGGCGTTCGTCACCCTTGACTGGATCGTCGCGAGTGAGGTCGCTCGAGCCTGACTCGCCGTTCAAGAAGTGGGTTTCTCGCGCTAATGCGGATCGACGGGCCGCTCATACTCCTCCGCTGCGGTAATGAAGATCCTGCATACGGGCCGTCCGCGGGCGCTGATCTCTACCAGCCACGCCTCCTGGCCTGGACACCCGTCGTAGACGTACAGCGGCGGGCTGGCAGTCTCGCCCGCCGAAGGTTCAAAGAGGGCTGCGGCGCGGCGCTCCGCCTCACCGGCCGAGATCCGAGTGAGGGTTTCCGGGCACTGCGAGAGCCGCGAGATTTCCCGGCAGTACGACCCCACCGCCTCCACTTCACCCGTTCCCGACACACGGACAAAACCGACCACGCGCCCGGTCCGCACGACCGGGACTGTCCAGTACGACGGCTGCCGCGTGACGTCGTAGACGAGTACCGGTTCGCCGAGCGCCGCCCCATGGAACACGGCAAAGTCCGGGTCGATACGAGCCGGCGCGCCCTGCACCTCGGGCCCGGCCGCAGTCCTGGCCTCACTCGCCCCGATCATCCACCAGCCTCCCGAGCCGCACGCCTACGCATGGCGCACGAAAATAAAGTTCGTATGGGTGACCGTTGTCCACTTTTCCCATGTCGTCGTTCCTCCAACGCAAGGATCCGGATCCGACGGCTGCGGATCGTACAGTCGCAGCCAGCGCCGTGGGCGTTGCGCCGCGGAGGCCGGCGGTTCCTCCAGCCATCCGGCGCAGACCCGTGCGTGGCCCTCCACTCCGCTCTTAACGGGCCTGTTCTCGTTGATCTCGTCCCTCGCCATCTCCCACGTGAGTGCCCGGTCGAGTATGGTGGCGGCGAGCCCTTTGTTCGAGAGTGACTCGTAGGCCGTCTTCTGCGCCGCATTGCTCGTCAGCGTCATACCAGAACTCGACACGCCCATCTCCCGGGCGATACGGGCCTGGGTGAAGGGGTACCGGTAGAAATCCAGGATCATCTGGGCCGATGCGACCGCACAGAATACCTGTCGTGTCTGGGAATACAGGGCGAAGCAGTCGTGCGAACGGCAGAGGGTGGAATTCTGCAGGATGCGCGACCGCACACCGGGCGCCGTGGGATCGGGCTGGGCTGCCGTCCTTGCCGTCAGGCTGGCGACGGCCAACTGTGAGAGTCGCTGGGCGAGAATCGCGTCGTCTTGAGCCCAGATCGCCAGCCGCTCCTCGGCTTGGGGGATGAGCACCGTCCTAAGGAAGGACCGCGCCCCAAACTGGTCTTCGTGGAGCTCACTCTCGGTCGGTACGAGCTCAAACGACACCGCGTCGAAGATGACGCTGCCGCCGGAGTCTTTGAACGGCACGCGCACCCCGATAAGGGGATAACTATAGCAGACAAGGTGCGGCGGGCCGGGTGGTTCCGCGAACATCTCCTGCGCCAGCGCGGAAGCCCGCTCCAGCGATGCGGCCGGGAACCAGGGTGTGCGCGGCGTGTCGACCGCCAGGACCGCAGGTCCCACGATCTGGTCCGCCGCGGCGCGCACCCACGATTCCCCGCTCTCGCCGGGAATGTTGGCTGGGAACAGGTAGAAGAGCAGCGGCCCGTCGACGTCGTAGACGGCGTACGGTCCGAGCGAGGGATCCTCGGCGGTGGCGTCGACAACTTCCAACTGGTCCTCGTTCGCGTCGAAGGTGCGAGCGAGGGTGAATAGAACGTGGTCGCGGGCTCGGTCCACACTCACGGTTCTAAACGCGGCTTCTGGTGGCATTTCGTCTCCCGGGTACTTCGGGCGATGCAGGGGACGTTCCGCAGCCCCGCGCGGTTTTATACGGCCGAATAATCAAGATTCCCTCGTGGCAGCGGTGCCGCCGAATGCCGTCCACTCATACC
>DASTVC010000258.1:0-3118 GCA_035759295.1 Longimicrobium sp.
CCGCCATCGCGCACCGTGATCGTCGTTCCATCCTCCACCGTCAGGGCGGCGAGGGAGACGGTGCCGCCGGCGGGGGTGTGATCCACCGCGTTCAGCAGCAGGTTCAGCAGCGCCTGCGCCAGCGGCTCGCGCGCGGAATGCGCCGTCAGCGTGTGCGCATCCACCGAGACGCGGACGCCGGCCTTTTCCGCGCGGCCCGTCACCAGCAGCGCCAGGTCGTCGAAGAGCGGGGCCAGCGGCGTGCGCGCGTCCGCATCCCGCACCCGCGGCGCCCGCTTCGCGATGCCGAGAAGGTTGGCGACCAGCCGCTCCACGCGGCCCACCTCTTCCAGGATCACCGAGGCGTAGCGGCGGCGCTTGTCGTCGGGGATCTCTTCCTCCGCCAGCCGCTGGGCCAAGGAGCGCACCCCGGTGAGCGGGTTGCGGATCTCGTGCGCCAGCGACGCGCTCAGCTCGCCCACCACCGCCAGCCGCTCCTGTTCCGCCGCCGCGGCGGCCAGCTCGCCGGTGCGAACGGCGCGGATCTCGATGTCGTAAAAGCGCAGCCGCGCCACGCCGTAAAAGAGCAGTCCCTGGATCCACACCATCGCCAGGGGCATGATGAACACGCTGGTCTCGCCGCGCGTAAGCACGCCGCCCAGCACGCCGACGGGCATCACCATCGCCATCAGCAGCAGGACGTTGCGGCTGATGCGTTTTTCGCGCGGGGTGCCGGTGTCGCGGTTCATCTTGCGCACGAACAGCCAGGTGGCCCAGCTCCACGCGCCCACGGTCCACGCCAGCAGCACCAGCTCCGACCTGCCCACGTTCACCGAAGCCAGGTCCAGCGGCAGCAGCGCCAGCGCCAGCCCGATGGCCGCCGCCGCGCCCAGCGTGGACCCCCGGTTCTCGTAGAACGAAAAGGCCAGGAACAGCCCCGGCGCCATGTGCACCGCCCCGCTCACGACGGGCCCCAGCCGCGCCCAGTCATCCGTAGCGTACGCCCACCCCTGCGCCGCCAGCCACACCATCAGCGAGAGCTGAAAGACGCTGAACCAGCGGACGGACGACGCGCGCGGGTTGAAGAGCAGCAGCAGCGCCGTGCCCGTGAAGGTGACGCCCAGGGCAAAGAACGCCACCGCCGCCGCAAGCGTGTTCATCAGAAGGTGAGCCCCAGGCCCAGGACGAGGGTGCGCTGCGAGAAGTACGAAAGCGTCGGGCGGCGCTCCGCGTAGCCGGCGCCGTAGGTATACCCCGCCACGTTCTTCGTGTCCAGCAGGTTCAGCGTCTCCAGGTAGACCACGCCCACGCCGGCGCGCATGGGGACGTAGCGGGTGAGCCGCGCGTCCAGCCGGCGGTACGCGGGGAGCCGCGCCCCGTTCGGCGCGCCGTAGACGGGGTCGATGCGCCCGCCCTCATCCACCGCGCCGCCGGTGATGTCGGTGAATGGCTTGCCCGAGCCCACCCGCAGCGTGCTCCCCAGCTCCCAGCTGGGGCGAAAGCTCCAGCGCGCCACGCCCGTCAGCGAGTGCCGCACGTCCACCGCGCTGGGCGCCGTGCGGCCATCCTCCAGCTCCACCTGTCCATCGAGGTATGAGTAGGTGATCCACCCGTTCAGCCGCCGCTGCCGGCTCCAGCGCACGATGGCGTCCAGCCCCGCCACGCGCCCGGCGCTGATCTGCGGCCCCTCGCCGTCCGCCACGTAGTCCGCGTAGCGCTTTACGTAGCCTTCCACCTTGAGCGACGGCTCCCCGCCCCGCTCCGCGCCGATGACGAGATGCCGCGCGCTGGTCGGCGTCCCCGCGGGTGCGCCGGCGTCGGGCACGCGGTACTTGGTGCGCCAGCGGCCCTGGTGAAACACGCCGCCGCCCAGGCGCAGCGTCCAGTCGCCCGTGCGGTAGGCCAGCGCCAGCCGCGGGTCCGCGCTCCACGCATCCTCGCCCGGCAGCCGGTCCGCGCGCACCCCCGCGATCACCGCCAGCGAGCCCGTTAGTGCGCGCTCCGCCTCCACGTATCCACCCACGTGCCGCGCCTCCTCGCCCGTCTCAAGCGCCTGCGCGGGGGAGCCAGGAGAAAGGCGGTCGGTGGATGGAACCATGCCGGCCTGCGCGTTGTCCATCCACGCCCCCTCCGCGCCGAACGAGACGCGTCCGCCGCCCGCCAGCGACACGTCCGCATCCACCCGCGCCGTGGCGCCGCGGTCCGTGCGCTCGCGGTCCAGCACGCCGAAGCGGAACCGCGTCTGCCGCCGCGAGGCGGAGACCGCGCCGCGCACCGCCACCCGCCCCTCGCCCAGCAGCGTGCGCCCGCTGAGCGCGGCCAGGCGGTTGGATCCGCGGCTGGCGAACGGGCCCGAATAGCCGTACGCGTCCACCTCGCGGGCCAGCGCGTCCTCGTCCGCCATCGCCGTCAGCTTTACCTCGCTCCCCGCGCGCGGCGCCCACACCACGCCGGCCATCCCTTCCAGCGCGGCGGGCGCGCGGGCGAACTCGTCGGCGCGGCCGTGCATCGCCAGCATCAGCCCCGCGTCCGTGCCGCGCACCGTGCCCCACGCGCCCAGATTGCGCGCCATCGGCAGGCGCAGGCTGGTACCCAGCTGCACGGTGTTGGCGTTCAGCGCCAGCGTCCGCGTGTCGGGCCGGCCGATGGTCCGCACGTCCAGCACGCCGGAGAGCGCGTCGCCGTAGCGGGCCGAAAAGCCGCCGCTGGAAAAGTACGCCGCGTCCAGCACCTGGCTGTCCAGAATGCCGAACGTGGCCCCGTTCAGCGTCTCGTAGCGCCCTGGATAGAACAGCCGCGCGCCGTCCACGAAGACGGGCGCCTCGGCCGGGTCGCCGCCGCGCACGTACAGGTCGCTCCCTTCCGCCGCGCGGGTGGCGCCGGGCGCGGTCTGAAAGGCCTGCATCACGTCCGCCGTGCCGCCCGGCGTGGTCAGCACGTCCACGCGCTTGAGGGCCACCGCGCTGCGCGTGTCGTCCATCCGTGTGCCGCCCTCCACCGTGATGGCCTCCATCACCACCACGCGGTTGCTGTCGCGCGCCGCCGGTGCCGCCGCCGCCGCGCCGCCGCCGGCCCCCAGCTTCTGCGCGAAGCGGGGGTCCGCGGGAAAGAGCGCCGCCCCGCGCCGCCAGAGCGTCGC
>DASTVC010000259.1:0-6140 GCA_035759295.1 Longimicrobium sp.
GGAAGGATCAAGTACCAAGTACCAAGGACCAAGTACCAAGTACCAAGTACCAAGTACCAAGTACCAAGTACCAAGTACCAAGTACCAAGTACCAAGTACCAAGTACCAAGTACCAAGTACCAAGTACCAAGTACCGAGTGCCAGGTCCGGATCATCTCGGACTAACGCACTCACGCACTCACGCACTCACGCACTTCTTCACTCACGCACGTTCCAATGGCGGACTGGAAGACCTCGCTGCAGAAGTTCGTCCACCGGGTGGAGGAAAAGGTGGACGTGCACCGGCAGAAGTACGCGCCGGGCGACGGAAAGGCGCGCATCGACGCCTACCGCGGCTACGGCTGCCCCGACCGCGCCTACCTCAAGGGGCGCGTCCTGCGCGGCAACCCCGTCCCCGCGTCGGAAGAGGGGGCCGGGGTGCTGATGAACGTCGCCAGCATGGTGCAGCGCTTCGAGAGCGACGAGGTGCCGGGCGCCCGTGTCCGCATCTACGTCCCCGGCGGCGAGCCGCTGCAGGTGACGGCGGATGCGGAGGGGTACTTCGAGGCGTGGGTGCATCCGCGCCCGGAGTTCGCCCCCCACGCGCTGTGGCACAGCCTGGTGCTGGAGCTGGAGCACCCCGCCAGCGACCCGCCCCACCGCTGCGAGGCGCAGGTGCTGGTGCCCCCCGCCGAGAGCGCGTTCGGCGTGATCAGCGACCTGGACGACACGGTGGTCAAGACGGGCGCCACCTCGTTCCTGCGGATGGCGCGGACGACGTTCTTCAGCAACGCGCGCACCCGCGTCCCCTTCCCGGGCGTGGCGGCCTTCTACCGCGCGCTCCAGAAGGGCGCGGGCGAATCGCCGTTCAACCCCGTGTTCTACGTAAGCAGCAGCCCGTGGAACCTGCACGACCTGCTGACCGAGTTCCTGCAGATCCAGAAGATCCCCCTGGGCCCGCTGATGCTGCGCGACTGGGGATTGAACGCGGGCGAAACGCTGGCCACGCGCCACGCCGGGCACAAGCTGGGCGCCATCAAGCGCATCCTGGACCTGTTCCCCGCCCTTCCCTTCATCCTGATCGGCGACAGCGGGCAGGAGGATCCCGAGATCTACCACCGCGTGGTGCACGACTACCCGGACCGCATCCAGGCGGTGTACATCCGCAACGTTACGCCCAACCCGGACCGGCTGGGGTCGATCAAGAAATTGGCGGACGAGGTGGAAAAGGCGGGGAGCACGCTGCTGCTGACGGACGACACGCTGGCCGCCGCGCGCCACGCCGCGTCCAAGGGGTGGATCACCGAAGCCGCGCTGGCGGAGGTTGCCGAGGGCGCGGTGGAAGAACATCAGCGCACGCCCAGCGGCACCGGCACCGTCAACCGCGAGCTCAGCACCGAGACCCCGCCCCCCGGCGTGGCCCCCAAGCCCTGAACTGCATTTCACGCGGAGCCGCGGAGGAAGAAATGAGGCGCGGAGGCGCTTCCTTTCCTTCGCGGCTCTCTTTTCATCGCCGCGGCTCCGCGTGAAATTTCATTTTCCGACGTCAGCCACCGCGCGCCCAACCGAAGCCCCACCTGATGCCCGACAGCACCGACCCACGGCCAAAGCGATCGCCCGCGGCGGAGCGCATTCTTCGCGAGGCCATGCGCCTGTTCGCGGAGCGCGGCTACGAGCGCACCAGCATTGCCGACATCCAGGCGGCGGCGGGGCTCGCGCCGGGCTCGGGCGCGCTGTATAAGCACTTTCCCAGCAAGGAGGCGGTGCTGGCGGCGGGGATGGAAGATTTTGTGGAGGGGGCGGAGCGGGCGCGCGAGCTCATCCGCACCGTCCCCGGGCCGGCGGAGGACGCGCTGGGCGTGCTGGGCCGCGCCGCCATGCAGATGCTGACCGACGACCGCGACGTGCTGCGCATCGTATGGCGCGAGCTGGAGCAGTTCCCCGCCCTGCGCGACGAGGTGCGCGAGCGGCGGATGCAGGGCACCTACGCCGCCATCGCCGACTGGCTGCGCGAGCGCGACGCCCGCGGCGAGCTGCGCGTGGAAGACCCCGACGCCACGGCCGCCGTGCTGCTGGGCGCCCTGACCTCGTTCAAGCTGTTCCAGGCACTCTTCGACGAGTCCCCCGTCGGCGTGGACGACGAGCGCTTCGTCCGCGCCTGGCTTCGCGTGATGCTGCGCGGCCTGCTTCCGGACACTCCGATGGAGCCGTAACGAATTGGGCCTCACGCAGAGTGATCAGAGTTATCGGAGTTTTCTCGTGCCGTTCCCTCGCGCTTCAACTGGGGGAGGGCACTACGAAACAACTCTGCTAACTCCGATAACTCTGCGTGAGGCCAATCTTTCAAGCTCAGCCGCGAATCCGAATCAGCAGGGCAAAACGCAGGAGCACGAGACGGCGCACGTGTCCCCGCACGAGATGTCGCAGGATCCGTTGCACGAGATGTCGCAGGTGGCCCCGCAGGTGATCTCGCAGGTTTGGGGGGTGAGGCACGTCAGGTGGCCCGTATAGCACTCGGGATACGACTGGCCGGGAGATGGCGGAAAGGTGCCGTCCAGCCCGCGCACCGTCCCCCGCCGGCTCCTGAGCTCCTGCGTGGTCCCGAAGCTCTCCACCGCCAGATCGTCCAGCCGCAGCTTGCGTTTCATGTCGTTCTCCGTGGGTGATTGGGGTCGATAAACCGGGTCAGTTCCCAGCGGAGCTGAATATATCATTTCACGACTGTTTGTACAAAAACGAGAGGAGACGGACCGTCTGCACCCTCTTACTTCATCTCACTCACTTCATCTCGGCCAGCAGCGCGGGCCAGCCTTCGCGCAGGCTGCGGTAGCGCGGCGCCCAGCCGCTGGATTCGCGGAACCTGCGGTTGGAGATGCGCAGCGAGCGCGACAGAAGCTCGCCGATGGAGCCCATCACCCGCGCCATCCACGCCGGCTGCGGGCGCGGCGCCGGCACGCCGAGACTCTCCGCCACCACGGCAAAGAAGTCGCGGCGCCGCAGCGGCTCGTCATCCACCACGTTGTAGATGCCGCCCTCCACCCCCAGCGCCGCCACCGCCGCCGACGCCGCGTCGTCGTGCGAGATGGACGAGAAGTACGCCTCGGGACGGCCGGGGAGCGCCATCATCCCTCGCTTCGTGAAGCGGATCAGGTCCGGCACGTGCGCCGCGTCGGGGCCGAAGAAGCCGCCGTAGCGCAACACCACCGCCGTGCCGCCCGCATGCCCGAAGCGCGCGGCGGAGCGCTCCGCGTCCAGCGTGCTGTGGTTGTAGCGCGCGGGGCTCGGCGGCACCGCCTCGTCGATCCACTCGTCGCCCATGTCCGGGTACATGGGCGCGAACGACTCCTGCACGAAGCGCGTGGCACCCGCCGCCAGCGCCGCATCCACCAGCACCGCCGACGCCTCGCGGCGGATGCGGTCGTTCTCGCGCCAGGACCACGGCAGCATCATCGCGGTGGTGGAGTGCGGAATGTGCGTGGCCAGGTTCACCACCGCCTCGTGCCCCGCCACCGCGCGCCGCACGCCCTCCGCGTTGAACAGGTCCACACGCACCGGCCGCGCACCCGCCCGCTCCACCGCCGCCGCCTTCTCCGGCGTGCGCGCCACCGCGGTCACCTCGTGCCCCGCCTGCACCAGCAGCGGCACCGCACGCCGCCCCACCACCCCCGTCGCCCCCGTAACGAACACCTTCATGACCACACCTCCAGGTCAGTTGTAAGCATCGCCATCGACTACATAGGTGAGAGAGTAATCACTTACCATGTTGATCGCAACCGCATCTCCCCGCATCCTCCACTAACGCACTAACGCACTCACGCACTCTCGCACTTCCCTTCGCACTCTCGCACTTTCGCCCTCTCGCACTACATTACCCGTGGTCCGCATCCACCAAACCTCGATCCGAAAGCCGACGCATGGCCAACATGCTCTACATGGCCCACTCCGGGCTGCGCTTCCTGGTTCTGCTGGCGGCGGTGATCGCGGCGGCCGTGCTGCTGTGGGGATGGAGCGCCCGCCGCCCGTACGCAGGCCCGTCGCGCACCGCCGCGACGGTGTTCACGCGCCTGCTGGGGCTGCAGTTCCTGCTCGGGATCGGCACGGTGCTCACCCGCCCCTGGTACGGCGCGCTTATCGGGCACCTTGTCATGATGTTCGCCGCCATCGGGGCGGCGGAAGGGATCACGGGATACGCGCGCAGGCAGACGGACGCGCGGCGGGCGCACATGATCGCGCTGGTGGGCGTGCTGCTGGCGCTGGCGCTCATCGTGGGCGGCATCATGGCGATCCGGAACAGCCCGTTCCAGATGACGGCGACGTCGGTGGGATGAGGACCGGAAGGATCGAGCATCCAGTGCCCCGTATCAAGGAACGAATTCGATGAGTGATGCAGCGGCCCCCGATCAGCCGGGAGCGGTGGAGGGAGACGGCGGGATCCTGGTGATTCGCGGCAGCGGCACGCACCGCGCGTGGAACGGCATCCGCTACAAGACCGGGATGTCGGCCGCCAACGTGGGCGCGAAGAAGCTGTCGATGAACGTGGCGACCATCCCGCCCGGCGCGGTGGCGCACGCGCACGTGCACGTGGACTTCGAGGTGATGCTGTACATCCTGGAAGGCCGCGTGCGCCACGAGTACGGCCCGCACCTGCGCCAGAGCGTGGAGAACGGACCCGGCGACTTCATCTTCATCGAGCCCGGCGTGCCGCACGAGGTCTTCAACCTGAGCGACACCGACCCCGTGGTCGCCGTGGTCGCCCGCTCCGACGCCGGCGAGTGGGAGCACATCGTGGTCTACGACCGCGAGACGGGGCAGCTGGGGACGACGAACGAGCCGTTGCCGCGTTCCTAAAGACGTGAAGGCGTGGAGACGCGGACCAACCTGTCATTTCGAAGGAGGCGCCGCGCGGTCCTGGCAGACTGCAATAAACCGTGGCGCCGACTGAGAAATCTACTGTCGGATGCTCGTGGCTGGTGTATCGTCGCCAGTCTCGCGGACTCTTCCGTCGGCGACGCACCGCTCCGACCGGAAGGCACGTCAGGTGGGATCCCGACGAGAAGGGCCAGCCACCAGCAGCAGCGAGTAGATTTCTCAGTCGGCGCCAATGTGTTTGATAAAGGACGGTTCCGTGCGGCGCCTCCTTCGAAATGACAGATTGGCGCCGTAACTCGGTGACGACAGAGGATAGAGGATGCTGAAATACGAGGAGGTGGTGCCGCCGGAGGCACGGGACGGCGCGCCGCTGGTGGTGCTGCTGCACGGGCGCGGCGCGGACCGCTTCGACCTGCTGAGCCTGGCGCCGGCCCTGGCCCCCGGCGCCGTGCTCGTGACCCCCGAGGCGCCGCACAGCGGGACGCCGTGGGGGTACGGGCCGGGCTGGGCGTGGTACCGCTACCTGGGCGGCGACACCCCTGAACCCCGGAGCTTCGAGGAGTCGCAGCAGGCGCTGGCGGAGTTCCTGGCGGAGATCCCGTCGAAGCTGCCGATCCGCACCGGCCCCGTGGTGCTCGGCGGATTCTCCCAGGGCGGGACGATGTCCGTGGGCTACGCGCTCCGGAACCCGGGCGCGGTGCCGCTGGCGCTGTGCATGAGCGGCTTTCTGGCCGATCATCCCACCGTCCGCGCCACGCCGGAATCCGTCCGCGGCACCCGCTTCTTCTGGGGGCACGGGACGATGGACCCCGCCATCCCCTTCCAGATGGGCGAGCAGGGGCGCGCGGCGCTGCGGGCGGCGGGGGCGGAATTGGAGACGCGCGACTACCCCATCGGCCACGGCATAAGCCCCGACGAGGCGCGCGACATCCGCGAGTGGATCGCGCGGTCGCTCCCCGGCGCCGCGTGATCTGGGATACCGCCGCGCTGGGCGGCCGCGAGCGGTACCAGCTCCTTACCTCGCTGGTGGTCCCCCGCCCCATCGCGTGGGTGTCCACGCGCTCGGCGGAGGGGCATCGAAACCTGGCGCCGTTCAGCTACTTCGCCGCCGTATCCGCCACGCCGTTCCTGGTCTCCGTCTCCATCGGCACCCGGGGCGGCGTGGAGAAGGACACGCTGCGCAACATCCGCCAGACGGGCGCGTTCTGCGTGAACCTGGCCACCGAGCCGCAGCTGGTGCCCATGAACGAGAGCGCCGGCGAGTACGGCCCCGACGTGGACGAGTTCGAGCG
>DASTVC010000260.1:0-28288 GCA_035759295.1 Longimicrobium sp.
GAAGCGATTGGTCGCCGGGCACCTGTACCTGGGCCGGCGGACGTGGACGTTCGTACCGGAAAAGCAGGAGCTGCTCCCGGAGCCGGTTTCCTTTTCCGCCGTGCCCGCGCCACAGGTGGAATGCGTGGACGCGGACGTCCCCGCCCTCGCGCGCCGGTTGCTCAGCCGGGTGCGGCTGCTGCGCGTCCACACACCGGAGCGCACCGCCACGTTCTTCGTCTACAAACCGGAAGCGGCCGCCGCGCGGGTGCGGGACTACCTGCAGGCGGCCACCCCTGCCTGAGCCGGAATCGATCCCGTTGTCCCCGGCGCGCCCCGTGCGTACTGTTCCCCTGCAGGGTCGCAGCCGACGACCCACATCCGCCCGCACGCCAGAGCATGAAACACCTTACCCGCGCCGCCGCGGCGCTGGCCGGCGTCTGCCTGTCCCTCGCGCTCGCCGGCTCCGTGCGGGCGCAGGCGGCGGGCACGCCATCGAACACCCAGACGGAGACGGCCGTGAGCACACGCGCCACCGGGACCTTTGAAGTACAGCTCGCGCCGCAGGAGACCGCGGCCACCATCGGCCGGATGTCCCTCGACAAGCAGTTCCACGGGGACCTGGAAGGCACCAGCAAGGGCGAGATGCTGGCCGTGCAGGGCGGCGTGCAGGGCTCCGCGGGATACGTGGCGCTGGAGCAGGTCACCGGCACGCTGCACGGCCGCACGGGCACCTTCTACCTGCAGCACACGGGGACCATGGACCGCGGCGCGCCGTCGCTCTCCATCACCGTGGTCCCCGACAGCGGCACCGGCGAGCTGACGGGGCTTTCGGGGAGGATGAACATCGTCATCGAAGCCGGAAAGCATTCGTACGAGTTCGACTACACCCTTCCGGGAACGTCCTGATGCCGGAAGCGGCGGAGTCGGGCGCGACGGTGGAGCTTCCGGACGACGCGGAGTACGGCTGGTGGCGCGACACGCACCCGGACGGCTTCATCCTCGCCGTGCGGACGCGGTCGAAGCCGCTGCTGCACAAGGCCGGCTGCCCGGAGGTGGACCGCGACGTACACCCGGGACGGCTGCGGGCAAAGGGCGCGCGGCAGATCTGCTCCGACACCAAGTCCGCGCTGCGGGCCTGGGTTGCGAGCGAGCTGCCCGCGGACGGCAAGCTGGTGGACCGCTGCCCCAAGTGCGGGCCCTGATCCGCGCGTAAGGCACCCCCTGGTCCTGCTCCAGACGAGGCACGCCATGCAGTGGGACGTGTTCATCTGCCACGCCCGTGAGGACAGCGACGCCGTCGCGCGCCCGCTCGCGGAAGCGCTGCGGCGGCACGGCCTCACCGTCCGGCTCGACGGGCAGGCGCTGGCCCCCGGCGGCAGCGTGCGGCGCGCGCTGGAGCAGGGGCTCGCCCGGGCGGGATGGGGCGTTCTGGTGCTCAGCCGGCGCTTTCTGGAGATGGACTGGCCGCGCGCGGAGCTGGACTGCCTGCTGGCCCGCGAGCTGGGCCCCGAGCGCGTCGTCCTCCCCCTGTGGCACGGCGTCACCGGTGCGGACATCGCCCGCCGTGCCCCCATCCTGGCCGCGCGCCTGGCCATCGAGACGGACGGGGGGATGGAGGCCGCGTGCGAGGCCATCGTCGCCGCCATCGGCCGGCGGCCGCCCGCGGCGCAGGCGGAGGAGCCGCAGCGGTCGGCGCTGCCGGCCATCTGGCGCTCGCTGGTGGAGAACCCCGGCTTCTCGCTGACGGACGTGCACCATCACCTGTCCCAGCGCGAGTCGTACGCGGGGCAGGTGATCGGTGGATACGCGCTGCGGGAGCTGGTCGGCGTGGGCGGATCGGGCGCGGTGTTCCGGGCGATGCACGGCGCGCTGGGGCGGGAGGTGGCGCTCAAGCTCTTCTTTCCCTTCACCGACGACCTGCGGATGGTCACGCGGGCCACAGAGCACGCGGTGCGCGGCATCTCCTGCCTGCGCCATCCGGGAATCGCCGCGCTGCTGGACTACGGCTACGTGCGCATCGGCATCGGCGCGGCGCCGTACCTGGCGTACGAGCGGGTGGACGGCCCCTCGGTGCTGGAATGGAGCCGCGGCGCGGAAAAGGCGCGCGGCCCCGCCAGCGCCGCGGGCGAGCGCGCCCTGCTGGCCCGCCGCGTGGACGCCGCCCTCGCCGCCGCCGAGGCGCTGCACGCCGCGCACGAGTGCCGCGTCGAGCCAGAGACTGGCGCGGCCGGCGTGCTGCACGGCGACCTGAAGCCCAGCAACGTCCTGGTCCGCCCCGACGGGCAGCCGGTGCTGCTGGACTTCATGATGCCGGACATCCAGCGGCTGGCGGCGGAGCGGCTGGACCTGTGGAACGGCTGGGAAAAGGACATGGAGGGACGGTACCAGTCCGCCGTCCCCGCCACCGCGGCGTTCGGCGCGCCGGGGTACATGGCGCCGGAGCAGGAGGCGGACGGCACCGTGACCGTCGCCACGGACGTGTACGCGCTGGGCCGCATCTACGAAGACCTGTTCTGGCCCGGCACCCCCGGCTGGCGCTGGGAGCGGCGCGCCACCGACCCCGGCGCCAGCGCCGTCACCGAAGCCGAGGTCGCGGAGCTGGTGACCGCCATGACCGCCGCGCGGCCGGAAGAGCGCCCCGCCTCCGTGGGCGACGCGGCGGCGCGCCTGCAGCGCATCCGCGCCGCGCACCAGGCGCGCGCCCGCTCCTCCGGCGCATCCGCGCACGCGTAGAGTACGAGCCACGCGCGCGGCGCTCCCGACCGACGGACGTTCGACGATGAACTACGCCGTATCCGCCCCCACCCCGTTCCTGTTCCTGCTCCCGCTCCTCGTCGCCGTCCTTCCGCTGGCGCTGTGGATCGGGATCGCGAGCACCCTTGCAAGGAGAGACGCCGTGGACCGGCCCAACCGCATTGCGCAGTGGTACGGTTACTCCGTGTGCCTGGTGGCCGTGGTGGTTCTGCTCGTCACGCTGACGGGGATGGTGAACAGCCTGTTCACCCTCGCCAACCCGCTGCACGGCGAGAACGACTTTGGCCCGGCGCTCTCGTCGTTCGAGGCGTACCGGGCCACGCACGACCAGTCGCCGTACCTGGATCCCACGGAGCGCGAAGCCGTGCGGCGCACGCCGCCCAGCGACGCCGAGCTGCGCATACGCTACCAGGCCCTGCGCGCGGACCGCATCGAGCGCAACCGCTACGAGGCGCAGCGCTCGCTGGTGAGCGCCGGCCTGCTCAGCCTGTTCGCCGCCGCGCTCTTCCTGTTCCACTGGCGCTGGCTGCGCCGCCTGGCCAGCGCCCCCACCGGGCCAGGGTCCTGATCGTGCGGCGATCCGGAAGGGAACAGGTCTCACACAGAGTTAACAGAGTCAACAGAGTTTTCTCGTGCTGCTTCCTCCGCTCTCACGGTGCGAAGCCAGATTGATGGGGCGGACGGCTGGTCGGCGAGGCACGATCCCTTGGACTGTCGGGAACGGGGTGAAGGTAGAATGCGGTAGAGGGCCATCCGCGTTTTTGGGGAGAGGATGCGGATCGGTGGATGATCTCCGCGGCGCACGGGTATAAGCCGTTCGCACCACCTGATGCGCGATCTCGAGATCCGTGCACCCACGCCGAGATCAACTGGACGGCACGTTTCGCGGACGTTGAGATTCGGTGACGGGTGGTAGCGCGCCCGCGGACGGGATCCGCTGGCGCGGGGAAGAACCTCCAGCCCGGAGTGAAAGACGATGCGTCTTCTGCTCCCCCTCCTGCGTATGATGGGCCTCGCGGGCTGCACGCTGGCCGCCGCCTGCCAACCCGGCGTCGCGGCGCCCGACGTGCTGGCCCCCGGCGACGTGCAGGGGACCTACCTTGTCTGCGCGCTGCGCTTTACGCCCAGCCAGCACGCGCTCCCCGCGGCCGACGTGCTGGCGGCGGTGATGGTGGCCGCTCCCGCTGCGCCCATGCCGCCGCCGTCCATCACTTTGAGCGGCACGGGGCCCGAGTTCGAGCTCGTCTACACACGCCGGCAAGACGGCGCGCTGCAGCGCCTGAGGGGAGACGTGGAGTTCGGCTCGGGCTCGGTCTTTCTCTACCTCCACTCGCAGGCACCCACGCTGGTGCCTTTCGAGACGCTGCTGCCGCCGTATCACCTGGACCTCGTCTATCACCCCGCGTCCGGCCAGCTGACGGCGGGTGACGAGGTGAGCGCGTACAGCGTGCGCCGCCGTGACTACGCCGCCGCGGCGGGGATGGTGGAGGACGGGCTGCAGGACCGCATCGTCGGCCACATCACCGCCGCCCTTTCCCGCGACGGCTGCGCGTGACGGACGGGCGGGGGAGGATTCAGTGCCGGGGCGGTCTGCAGACCATCCAGAACGTCCCCGCCGAATCCCTCTCCGCCCGCACGCTGGCTCCGGGCGCGGTGTCCGTGGGCGGCTGCTCGAACCGCATGCAGTCGGGGACGATCAGGTCGTCCAGGTGGATCACGCTCGGGCGGACCTTCAGCGTGCCCACGTTCACGGTGCCCGCACGCCCGATGCGGATGGGCCTCTGTTGGGGCGTATAGCCCAGCAGGGTCGCGGTGAGCACGTAGCGGCCGGGCCGCGCGTGGCCCCGGAGCTGGAACGCGCCCGCCCCGTCGCTCCGGGCGCCGAGATCCGCTTCCACCAGCCGGACCAGCACCCCCGCGGCTGGCGCGTCCGTCTCTGCGTCGATCACGACCCCGCGGACTTCGATGGCCACCGGCTCCGGCTGGCGTGCCGCACCCCCGCTCGCGCAGGCCAGGCCCAGCAGCGCGATGCCCGTCATGGCCAGGGTGCGTGTCATCATCTGATACCGAATTCGCAAAAGACTGTGTCTAGAAGATCGCTGTCATTCTGAGGAAGGCGCCGCGCAAAACCGTCGTCACGCTCCAGCGCCTGTGCGCCGACCGAAGAATCTTTATCGGGAACGGGCGGGTCCTTCGCGCCGAGGCTGACGTAGCCGACAGGACCGTGCGCCCATCGTAGAGATTCTTCGGTCGGCGCACAGGCAAGGGTGCGACTGGCAGGTCCAGAGCGCGCGCCTCTCTCAGAATGACACCGTCCGCTTTATCGGTGCTCTGTTTTCCAGACTCCGTATAATCAGGTTGCACTTGAGTCGTAGACGCTCACGCGTTCCCGGCGAAGACGCAGCCGTCCAGCCGCACACCCGCACTTCGCAGGTAATTCGGCGGTTGCGATGGGGTGCGGCGGCGGCCAATCTACCGGCGTTGTTCCATCAACGTCTTCAGCCGCCGGAACGGACACATGGCACAGATCACCGTCAGCGCCTCCGCCGTCGTCCATGCGCCGCCGCCGGTCGTGTACGGCATCCTGGCCGACTACCACGAGGGGCATCCCGGCATCCTGCCGCGTCCGCCGTTCGGCGCGCTGGTGGTGGAGAGCGGCGGCACCGGCGCGGGAACGCGGTTCACGGTGCAGTCGCGGCAGGGGATGGGGATGCGCACGTATCGGATGGCCGTCACCGAGCCGGAGCCCGGGCGCCTGCTGGTGGAGACGGACCAGGATTCCGACCTGGTCAGCACCTTTCGCGTGGAGCCCGCGGAGGGCGGGCATTCGCGCGTGACCATCACCACGCGCTGGACGCGCGGCGGCGTGCAGGGTTTTTTCGAGCGGCTGCTGGTGCCCACGCTCGCCGGCCCCGTCTACCGCAAGGAGATCGCGAACCTGGATCGCGTGGCGCGCCAGCGCTCCGCCGCCGCGCCGGGCTGAAGCCGGCTCTCGGCAGCCGAATCGAGCACAAGAACGGACGCGGCGGAGGCAACCCTCCGCCGCGTCCGCATCCACCGGAGCTGGCGCTACTTTGCGTCGCCGGAGCTCTTCACGTCCACGTCCGGTGTCTCGACGTTGGGAACGTTCACGTCGATGTCGTCGTCGTCACCGCCGCCGCGCATCACCAGCCACACCACCAGGGCCAGCACCACCAGCAGCAGCAGACCCAGCATCATCGTGGAGCTGCTGGTTCTGGGTGCCTTTTCGCGCGTGTTCACGTCCGCCATGCGCCCCTCCCTGGGCATCGCATCACTCTGTGCGCCGCGCCCGGAATGGGCCGGCGCGGATCCGCATTGCGTTCTCCGTGCCACCGCGCACAGGTCTCTTGTCGCCTGCGCCCGCCACACACATCCTGCATCGCATGACCACCCCCATGCGCACGCTGTGGACGTGCACGGAATCCGGCCGCGCGTTCGCCAACCGCAACCAGTCGCACGCGTGCGGGCGCCACGACCTGGAGGCGCACTTCGCCGGCGGGCCGCAGGAGATCCGCGCGCTGTTCGATGCGCTCCTCGCACGCGTGCAGGCGTGCGGCCCCGTGCGTGTGCTGCCGGAAAAGACGCGCATCGCCTTCCAGGTGCGGATGTCGTTCGCTGTCGCCATCCCCAGGCGCGGCTGGGTGGATGGACATCTGGTGCTGGCGCGGCGCGTGGAGAGCCCGGTCTTCCCCCGCATCGAATCGTTTTCGCCGCGCAACCACGTGCACGCCTTTCGCCTGCGCTCCCCCGCGGACCTCACCGCCGAGTTCGACGCCCTGCTGCGCGAGGCCTACGCCGTGGGCGAGCAGAAGCACCTGGCGTAGCATCCATCTTGTGAAAATGCACTGCACGTAGGATGTTGACGCGCGCGATGCCCCGCCGCCCCGGCATCGTCCGCCCTGCCCGTGATCCCGACCCGACCGAAACCGATGCCCGCTTCCATGCTCCGCGTCCTTCTTCTTGCCGCCGTCGCCCTCCTTATGCCGATGCGCACCGCCGCGCAGAGCAACGGCCACACGCTGGAGCCCGGCGACACCGTGCGGGTTCTGGCCAGCGCGTGGGGGCCGCGGCTGGTGGAGGGAGAGCTGCTGGTCTACCACACCGACAGCGTGGCCGTGCGCGAGACGGCCACGGGGACGCGCTACGCCGCTCCGCTGGAAAGCGTGCAGCGGCTGCTGAAGAACGAGGGGATGGACCGGCGCCGCTCCGTGCGGCGGTCCGCGGTGGCGGGATTGTTCGTGGGATTCGCGACGGGCGTGGTGCTGGGCCCGCTGATCTCCATGGATCGCGAGGACGACAACTTCGTGGGCACCACGGCGGTCACCAGCCTGGCCGGCGGCGCGCTGGGCCTGGGCCTTGGCGCCGCCAGCGGCTCCCTCTTCTCGCGCGAGCACTGGCAGCCCTTCCGCACCCCCATCCGCCCCCCGGCGCCGTCCGGCCCGACGGTCAGCATCACCATCCCGACGCCCTGACCGCGCCGGCCGTCGCGTTCACCCGTTCACCCGTTCACCCGTTCACCCCACCGACCCCGGGTCCGTCCGCACGATCATCACGCCGCCCAGCGTGAGCGCCGCGCCCGCCAGCGCCAGCGCGGAAGGCTGCTCGTGCAGCAGAACGACACCGGCGAACAGCGCGACCACGGGCGTAAGGTTGCTGAAGATGGCCGTGCGCGTGTTGCCAATGCGCTCCACGCCGCGGTACCAGATCAGGTACGCCAGGCCGATGGCGAAGGTGGCCGAGAACACCAGCGCCCCCCAGGCCTCGGGCCTCACCGCATCCCAGTCCTGCCGCAGCAGCGCCGGCGTCCCCAGCGCGACCAGACCCACCGCGCCGCACCACAGCGTCCACGCCGTCGTCCGCACCGAGCCGTAGCGCCGCACGATGGGGCGCGCGCCCACCGTGTAGAGCGACCACGCCACGCACGCCGTCACCAGGATGGCGTCGCCGACCAGCGCGCGCGTACCGCCGACGCGAATGCTGGCGCCGCTCACCAGCGCGATCCCCAGGATGGAGAGCGACGCGCCCCCCCAGGTGCGGGGGCCCGGCCGCTCGTGGCCCGTCAGCATCGACAGGAACGCCGTCATCACCGGCGTAAGCGCCAGGATCAGGCTGGCGTGCCCCGCGGCCGTGCGGTTCAGCCCCAGGATGAAGCACATCTGGTAGAGCACGTTCCCCAGCAGCCCCAGCGCCACCACGCGCGGCAGGTCGCGCCGGTCGGGGAGCGAAAGCTCGCCCCGCGCGCGCAGCACCCCCCACACCAGCACCGACGCGATCACGAAGCGAAGCGCATTGAACGCCAGCGGATGGATGCTGCCCAGCGCGTGCTTCACGATGGCGAAGTTCACGCCCCAGACGAACACCATCAGCGACAGCGCCGTCTCCGTCCACCCCCACCCGGGCACCGGCGCCGTGGCCTCCGCGCCCAGCTCCGTGGCCGCCACCTCGCCCTGCTCATCCATCGACATCCGCGCCTCTCACCGGCTAGACGGAAACCGGGGGAGAGCCCGCGCTCTCCCCCGGTCCGCCGGGTTTCCTCGTCGTCATCCAGTCCCGCACCCGCGGCTACTCCGCCGCGAAGGGAGACTGGGCATACCGGGCAAGAAGATCGGACGGATCGTCGTAGACCGCAACCGCGCCGCCCAGATCCGCGTCGCCCCAGCCGCCGCAGCGCAGCGCCACGCACCGCACCCCCGCGCGCCCCGACGCCTCCACGTCGTACGGCGTGTCGCCCAGCATGATGGCCTCCTCCGGCTTCGCGCCCGCCTCTTTCAGCGCCGCCTGCACGATGTCGGGATCGGGCTTGGATTCATCCGCGTCGCTGGACGACGTCTTTTCCTCGATCAGGTCGCGGATCCCCGCCTGCTTCAGCAGCCCGTCCATGTCGTCCTTGCTGGCGGAGGTCGCCACCGCCAGCGTGTATCCGTCGTCACGCAGCCGCTCCAGCAGCGCGCGCGCGTCAGGGAACGGCTTCAACTTCGGCAGATAGCGCTCGCGAAAGATCTCGCCGCGGCGCTCCTTGATCTTTTCTCCCCGCGGCTCGTCCTCCTCGATTCCGGCCACCTCCGGCATCACCTTGTCGCCGCCCATCCCGATCAATCGGCGGACGTGATCGTAGTCGATGTCGATGCCGAACTCCCGCCCCACGTCCACCCAGGCCTGCGCGTGCTGGTCGTTGCTGTCGATCAGCGTTCCGTCGATGTCCAGCAGCACCACCTTCGTCCGCTTCGTCATCCCGCTCCTTCGGTTCCGGCAAGGCACGGCGGACCGTCCGCCGTGCGCAGGGCCGCCGCTCGTTGCAAAACCCGGCCCGGCTTCCGGCGCAGTTCAAACGATGCAGAGCCGGCGCGCATCCGCTAGTGTTGTCCGACTCGCGCCATCCCTTCCGCCAAACGAGATCATGATGCGACGCCTGCCGCTGATCATCCCGCTGATTCTCTCCCTCGCCCATCCAGTCCCGGCTTCCGCGCAGCTCGACTCGATGATCCATGCCTACGCGCGGGAGCACGACTTCAGCGGCACCATCCTCGTGGCGCGCAGTGGGCAGGCGCTCTACCGCGGCAGCTTCGGGGTGGCGGAGCGGGCGTTCGGCACCCCCGCGGACGATTCCACCCGCTACCGCGTCGCGTCCATCACCAAGCTCTTCACTTCCGTCCTCGTCCTGCAGCTGCACCAGGAGGGGCGGCTGGACGTGAACGCCACCATCGGCACCTATCTGCCGGACTATCCGGGTCAGGGCGCCGACCGGGTGACACTCCACCAGCTGCTCAATCACACCTCGGGGCTGGAGAACTTCGACCGCGAGCAGAGCTTTCAGGAGGCGGTGGAGAACGGGTTGGAGCGGTACCAGAAGCCGCACACCACCGACGCGCTGCTGGCCCGCTGCTGCAGCGGGCCGCTGGCGGGGGAGCCCGGCGCCGCGTTCAACTACAACAACGCCGACTACATCGTGCTCGGCAAGGTCATCGAGCGCGTCACTGGCAAGCCGTACACGCAGGTGCTGGAAGAGCGCATCCTGCGCCCGCTGGGGCTGCGGGAGACGGGGATGATGCGGTACAACACCATCCTCCCCCGGCTCGCCAGCACCTACTTCTATCCCGACGACACGGGGAAGGGGATCCCCGACCTCCCCGTCTACTGGGAGAACTGGTACGCCGCGGGCGGCATGTACTCCACCGCGCCTGACCTGCTGGTCTTTGCCGACGCCCTGTTCGGCGGGGACCGCCTGCTGGGCGAGGACGCGCGGCGCCGCCTGCTGGCGCCCGCGCTGGACGAGTACGGCTACGGCCTGTGGTCGTACTCGTTCGAGCGCGGCGGCAGGCGGTACCGCGTGGCCAAGCGGCCCGGCAGCATCATGGGCTCCAACGCCGTCCTGTACCGCCTGCTGGACCTGGACGCCACCATCATCCTCCTCGCCAACACCAACCGCGCCGACCTGGACCAGTTCGCCCAGCGCATCGCCAACGTGCTGGTCCAGTGATGTCGAGACCGGGAAAACACGACATGTGGGGATCGGTGTCATTCTGAGGAAGGCGCCGCGCAAAACCGTCTGCACGCTCGAAGCCCTGTGCGCCGACCGAAGAATCTTTATCGGGAACGGGCGCCTCTCGCGCCGAGGCCGACGTAGCCGACAGGACCGTGCGCCCCATCGTAGAGTTTCTTCGGTCGGCGCACAGGCAAGAGTGCGACTCGAAGGGACGGAGCGCGCGCCTCTCTCAGAATGACACCATCCGCTCGATCGGTGCTCTATTTTCCAGATTTCGCATCACGCTCATACCGCATCCGCAAAAGACTTACGTCCAGAAGATCGCTGTCATTCTGAGGAAGGCGCCACGCAAAACCGTCTTCACGCTCCAGGGCCTGTGCGCCGACCGAATAATCTTTGTCGGGAACGGGCGCCTCTCGCGCCGAGGCCGACGTAGCCGACAGGACCGTGCGCCCATCGTAGAGATTCTTCGGTCGGCGCACAGGCAAGAGTGCGACTCGAAGGGACGGAGCGCGCGCCTCTCTCAGAATGACAGCGTCCGCTTTGTTGGTGCTGTAGTTGCGGATTCCGTATAACGCGCAAACGCGGAGGGCGCGGGAAGAAGTCTTCCGCACCCTCCGTGTCCTCCGTGCCCTCCGTGTGAGCCCTGTCTTCTTCAGCCGTCCGTCTCGTCCAGCCGCTTGAGGGGGTAGATGGCGGGCCCGGTCAGCACCTCGCCCGTGGGCGCGAAGCGCGAGCCGTGGCAGGGGCAGTCCCAGCTGCGCTCCTCGCTGTTCCAGCGGATCACGCACTGCAGGTGCGTGCACAGCGCCGACATCTCGTGCGCCACCCCCGCCTCGTCGCGGTACACCGCCACCTTGTGCACCCCGCGCTGCACCACCGCGCCCGTCCCCGGCGGCACCTCCGCCGCGCCGTCCGCATCGTGAAAGGTGGGCGACAGCTTGGCGAACTGCGCCGCCACGTCCAGGTTTTCCGTCGCGAACTCCTTCAGCGCATCCAGCGAGAGCGTCTTGCGCGAAGGCTCGTACAGCGATTCCCACTCGTTCGGCCGGCCCAGGATCAGGTCGCTGATCAGCATACCGCCCAGCGTGCCGTGGGTCATCCCGTGCCCGCTGTCGCCCGTGTGCACGTACACGTTTTCGCGCCCCGCCGGGTCGCGCCCGCTGAACGCCATGTAATCGAACGGCTCCATCACCATCCCCGACCACCGCAGCTCGGCGGAGGTGATGCCGAAGCGCGGCCGCGCCCATTCCAGCAGCCGCGCGTACCGCTCGTCGGCGTCGTCCGCGTGCCCCTGCTTTACGTCCTCGCCGCCCACGATCACCCACACCTGGCCGGGATCACCCTCCACCGCCTGCGTGCGGACGTAGTGGTAGGGCTCCAGCGTGTCCCAGAACAGCGCCGGCGGCACCGTCCCCGCCGCCACCTTCCCCGCGATCACGAAGGTGCGATACGGCGCCTGCTTGGTGTGCAGCGCAAAGCGGTCGTGCACCGGCGGGTTGGTGGCCACGATCACGGCGCCGGCGGATACGGAGAAGCCCTCGCCCTTCGCCGTGGCGCGCGCGCCGCCCTCCACCTCGTTCACCAGGTTCCCCGTGTGGATGCGCCCGCCCAGCCGCACGATGGCCTCCGCCACCCCGGCCAGGTACTTCAGCACGTGGAACTGCCCCTGCCCGCTGAACCGCAGCGCCGGCCCGCTGTCGAACGGCACGCCGGGGATGCGGGGCAGCAGCTCCACCTCGGCGCCGGCGCGGCGGGCGGCATCCTGCTCCTTCTGCAGCAGCTCGGGCCCGTGCACGTCGCCTGGCTCGCCGAACCAGTAGCCGTCCACCCGCGCGTAGTCGCAGCTGATCCCCTCCTCCGCCGCGATCGCGCCGATGCGCTCGATGGCCGCGTGGTGGCTCTCGAACGCCAGCCGCGCGCCTTTTTCGCCGTGCACCTTCTCCAGCACGTGGTAGTAGTCGTCCAGCGCGCTGCTCAGGTGGGCCGTGGTCTGCCCCGTCTCGCCGCCGCCCACGCCCGTCTTGTCCAGCACGATCACCCGCCGCCCCGCCTTCGCCAGCAGGTACGCCGCCGTCATCCCCGCGATCCCCGCCCCCACCACGCACACGTCCGCGTCCGCCTCCCCAGTGAGCGGCGGATACTCGCGCTGCGGCACCGTGGCCTCCCACACCGACACCGACCGTTCGGACGATTGCATCCGCACCTCCCTCACATGCGCGCACGACGACCCGCGCCGCGCGTCGGTGCGCGGCGGACGGACCGCCGGCTGCAATGTTCGTACGACCTCACCGCCGGATGCGCAAAGACCCGCCCCCTGTGGGACGGGTCTTTGGTTCTGTGGATGGCCAGCCGCCGCGGATGCGTCCGGTCAGCGCTCCCCGACTACCGTCAGTGCCGGCCCCTCGCTACCCGGGGGCCGCGTGCGTACGCTGATCTCCACGTCCTGCCCCAGCGCCGTCATGAACCCGATCAGCCGCTCCAGCGAGAACTTGTTGAATTTCCCGCGGATCAGGTCCGACACCGTGGGCTGGTTGGTCCCCAGGATCTTTGCCGCCTGGGCCTGCGTGAGCCCCCGCTCCCGAATGATCTCAGTGACCCCGCTCATGAGCTTGGCGCGCGCCAGCAGCTCTTCCGCGTCGGGAAGCCCGAAGTCGGCGAAGATGTTGTCGCTGCAGACGAAGAACTCCGGAAGCTCGTCACTCATCGAATTCCGTCCTGCGCTGGTGTGGACTGGACCGCCGCATCGAGCTTTACGGCCTCGAGGTATCGCTGCTTTACGAGATCGATCTCGTGTTTCGGCGTCGAGATGTCGAACTTCGACTTCTTTTTGAACGCGTGCAGCACGTAAATCGCATTCGCAAGCTTGACCGTGTAGACCACGCGATAGGTGTCGCGGTCAAAGTCATCACTGATCTCGCGGATGCCGAGGCCTTTCAGCGTTCCCTGGGCCAGCGGCTTTTCGCCAGCCGCCTCTTTCCCCAGCTGCACGCGATGCAGTCGGAATCCCATTTCGTGCATCACAGCCCGCGGAAAGCCTCGGAACTCCTTCTCGGCTGCCGCGAGGAACACCAATGGACGTAGCGAAGCGGACTCCACTTGGGCTCCTTTATTATATGTTTTTAGATATGAGCCGTCAACCTCTCTAATTTCGCTGAAATTCCATGTGCCACGCCAGCCACAAATGCAAGCGCG
The DNA here is from genome assembly GCA_035759295.1 of Longimicrobium sp. Classification (GTDB taxonomy): domain Bacteria; phylum Gemmatimonadota; class Gemmatimonadetes; order Longimicrobiales; family Longimicrobiaceae; genus Longimicrobium. Next base: position 13,436 of record DASTVC010000260.1, read on the forward strand.
CACCTTGCGCCAGCCGTGAGTCAGCGCATGCTAGATTTGGCAAATCATGTATGTCAGAACCCGCCACCGCGAGGACAAAAAGGCCCGCCCTCGCGTGGAGGGCGGGCCTTCTGGTTCGCGAAATTGATGCGGCCCGGGCGATCAGGGGCGGCGGATGCGGACGCCGCCGGAGCCGGTCTCGATCTCCACCCGTCCGTTGCCGTCGCCGATGCGGCCGCGGAAGCTGTTGCGCTCCGTTTGGCGCCGCGTGACCGGCACGTCCACCGTAATGCCGCCGCTACTGGTGGAGACCAGCACCTCCGCGCCAAAGCTGGGCGGCACCGTCAGCGTCACGCCGCCGGAGCCCGTCTCGATGGTCACGTTCTGCGCGTCCGCCACCAGCGCCAGGTCCACGGCCCCGCTCCCCGTCTCCACCGACAGCTCGCGGGCCGAGATGCCGGACGCCTGCACCCGTCCCGATCCCACGTCGATCGTGAGCTCTCGCGCGCGGATGTCGGTGGCGGTCACCGCGCCGCTCCCTGTCTCCACCAGCACCTCCCCCTCGCTGCGAACGCCGGCCACCGTCACGGTGCCCGAGCCCGTGCCGAGCGATACGTCGCCCTGGGCGTCGCGCACCTCCACCGTGCCGGAGCCCACCTCCACCTCCAGGCCGCCGCGCGTTCCCTGCGTCCGCACCGTGGCCGAAGCCGTGTGCACCTCCAGCCGCCCGTTGACGTTGGTCACCTGCACGCGTCCCACGCCCTGGTGCACCTGCACGGTGCGCCCGGCGGGCACCAGCACCCGCACGTCCGCCCACGCCCGCGTCCCGTTGCCCGCGCCGGCCACCGTCACCCGCCGCGAGCGCAGCCCGCCGCCCAGGCTGCCGTCCTGCCGCACGGAGATGGTGGAACGGGCGCGCGGGCCCATCCGCTCGTAGACCACGCGGTCGCCGGGGAACGCCACGCGCACCGCGTTGCCATCCTGCGCCACCCGCAGCCGCGCCGCGTCGGCGCCGCCGCGGGTGACCTCCACCACCACGGCGGACCCGGAGCCCGCGGCCACCGCCACCTCGCCCGCCAGGTTGTGCACCACCGCCGACGAGCCGGTGATGGTGAAGCGCTCCGCCCGCTGCCCCGCCAGCGGCGCGGCCGTCACCGCCGCCGCCAGCAGCGCCAGGCGCGCCGTGTGGATCAATCTCATCCAGGCCTCTTCCGCAAAGGGATCGAGCTACAGGTTGAGCCAGTAGTTCAGCTTGATCATCAGCACGTTGGTCGCCGGGACGTCGATGGCGTCGTCCATCCCGAACAGCCGGCGGAAGTCGCGCCCCGGGCGGAACGAGCCGTCCGCCGAGTACTGCTCGCGACCCTGGCTCCACACCACGAACAGCGTGCTTCCCGGGCGGTACTCCCAGCGCAGCACCGCGTTGCTGCGGAACTGCTTGAAGTTGAAGTCCGGGTTCCCCACGGTGTACGCGAACCCCGCCGCGTCGCCGCATCCATCCCCCGTCGCCCGCACGCCGTAGAAGCCGTCGCACTCGCGCACCTCGCCCTGCAGGCTGCGGAAGCGGCTGTCGAAGCCGTTGGCGCGCGGGTCGGCGACCTCCATCAGCCCGTCGTAGTCCCCCGCCGCCACGAACGGCTGCGCGTAGAACTGCAGGGTGAGCTCGGGGGTGAAGGTGTAGTTGATGCGCGCCGTGAGCGCCGCCACCGTCTGGTCCAGCCGGGCGAACACGTAGCGGCTCTCGTCCACCGCCGCGTCGTTCAGCGTCCCCACGTACTGCGTGGCCGACCGCTCGCGGGAGATGGAGGGATTCAGCGAGACGGAAAGGCGGCTGGACGAGCGGACGTTGACGTACGGACCCAGCCAGAAGCGGTAGCCGTCCGTCTGGTCCTCCACCCCCCAGCTGGTCTCCACGCCGCCGGAGACGCGCTTGCGCGAGTCGGACCAGAAGCCGGCCCAGCCGGCCCACGAACCGGGCGTCTGCAGCGCCGGGCCGCCGCGCAGCGAGCGCGGGCTCAGCCCGCCCATCGCCCGCTCGACGCCGCCGTACGCGCCCCACAGGCTGTTGAGAGAAAAGCTGCCGTTGACGTTGCCGCCGGTGAAGGTGCGCTCGCCCCCCGTCGTCCACCCGCTGTAGAGGTTCCACCCCAGGTCGCCGCGCCGGATGGCGCCCCTGGGCTCGAACTGGAACCAGCGCCCGTACGCGGCCAGCTCCACCTTGTCCGACTCGCGCAGGTATCCCAGCTCGTTCACCTCGAAGCCGGGCGAGCGGTACAGGCCAAGGACGCCGCCGCGGTAGCGCTTGCCGCCGATCTTGGCCACCTGCAGGCTCGCCGCGCTCCCGCTGAGCGAGGTGGCGTCGGGATCGAACGATACGTGCTCCGCGTCGGGGCGCTGGTAGTAGCGCTGCGGCTGCAGCTGCAGGCGGCTGATGGCCAGGCTGTCGCCGTTCACCGTGCTGGCCAGCGCGTACCCCGACACCTCCCACATGTCCGCCGCACCGAACTTGTGGCGAAAGTCCAGCCCGCCCGCCAGCGCCGAGGAAGGGAGAAAGAGGAGCGCCGGATCGTCGTCCATGAACCGGTACGTCCCCGTGAGCACCGCGCCCACCGAGCTGCGCCCCTGGCGCAGGTCACGGCGCACGCGGGCCATGGAGTAGTTGGCCATGGGCTCGCTCACCACCGACTCCACCTGCCCCGATCCCGCGTCCAGAAAGCGCGTGTGCTCCCGCGCCGTCACCGCGTCCAGCACGCCGACGGACCACCCGGCCACCTTCCCCGTCAGCTTGGCCGCGCCCAGGATCGTGGTCTGCTGCGGCGCGTCCACGTACGGCCGCTGGTTGTCCGTATCCAGCCCCCGCTGCGGCTGCCGCCCGATGCGGCGCGAGTAGAAGAGCGACTCGCTGTTGTCGTCGCCCAGGCCGACGCCGAACTGGAAGATGTCGCCGCCTTCCACGAAGAAGGGGCGCTTTTCGGAGAAGAAGCTTTCGAACGCCGACAGGTTCACCTGCGAGGGATCCGCCTCCACCTGCCCGAAGTCGGGGTTGATGGTGGCCGTGAGCGTAAGGTCGCCCGCCAGGCCGTACTTGAGGTCCGCGCCAAAGGATGCGTACGGCGCCGTCTGGTGATAGAACGGGTCCGTGCCGGCGCCGGGCTCGCGGGTCACGCTGGCCACCGTGTACGGCAGCAGCTCCAGCCGCCGCGGCGAGCGCAGGTCCGCCAGCCCCGTCATCACGCCGAAGCGCGAAGAGAACCCCGGCTCGTCGGGCGCCATGAGCGTCCAGGTGGATTGCTCTTCGCGGCGCGCCACGTCGCGGCCGAACTGCAATCCCCACGTCTGCTCTCCCGCGCCGGGCTTGAAGCGCAGCTGACTCAGGGGGATGCGGAACTCCGCCGTCCATCCGGCGGAGTCCACCCGCGCGGCCACGTCCCACACGGCGTCCCATCCGCCGTCCTCGTCGCCGTCGTTGAAGTGGAACGCGTCCATCTTCACGCCGCGCGGATTGACGGAGAAGCGGTAGCCTGTGCGGCGGTCGTGGTAGCTGTCGAACACCACGTGCAGCCAGTCGCTGTAGATGCCGCCCGCGTCGCGCCGCCCCAGCTGCGCGGCGATGGAGTCGGGCGCGTCGTCGTACGCGCGCATGGCCACGTACACCGCGCCCCCGTCGTAGACCACGCGCGCCTCGGTGCGCTCCGTGGCCGGCTGCCCCGCGTGGGGCTTGCTCTGCACGAAGTCGCCGGCGGCGGGGGCCTGCGCCCACGCCGCGTCGTCCAGGCGGCCGTCCAGCACGGGCGCCGCCTCGCCGGGGGCAAGGCGGTGCGCGGCCAGGGTCTTTGCGGGAACGGTGTCGGCCGGGGCCACGAGCGTGGCCCCCAAGAGAAGAAGCTCGGTGAACATCGTCCGAGGGATGGTCGGGGTGACGAAAGAGAGTCCTGCCGGGAGCCGCTACGCGATCACCTGCGGAGGAGTTTCACGTCGCCGCTGAAGGTGGTGATGCTCACCGTGGGGCCGCCGCGGCCGATGGTGACGTGCCGCTTGCGCCCGTGCGAGCCGCTGCCGCTGCCGTTGCCGAAGTCCGAGCGCAGCCCGCCGCTGAAGGTTTCCACCTCCACCTCGGCGCTGGTGCCGGAGGGAACCCGCATCTCCACGTCGCCGCCGTGGCTTTCCAGCGAGAGGGCGCCGCCCACCGAGCCGCCGACCACGATGCCGCCGGACACGCTCTGCACGCTGCCGCGCAGCCGCGTGCCGTTCAGGGTCACGTTGCCGCTCACCGCCTCGATTTCCACCCGTCCCGTCGCGCTGGTGACGCGCACCGGGCCGCTGACGGCGTTCACCTCGGCCTCGCCCACGCTCCCCAGCAGGTCCACAGGGCCGCTCAGCGCCTCGATGGTCGCGCGCTGGCGCACGTTGGCCGTCACGCGCACGGGTCCGCTCATCGCCGTCACGTCCAGCGTCTCTGCCTGGCCCTGGATGGTGACGGGGCCGCTCTGGGCCATGACCTCGACGTGGCGGCCGTTTCCGTTCACCGTCACCGGCCCGCTGGCGCTCTCCGCCTCCACGTTCCCCGTGATCCCGTTCACCGTGATGGGCGCCGACCCCGCCGTCACCGCCAGCGTGCTGCCGGCGGGAACGCGGATCTCCAGGGTGGCGGATCCCCCGCGCCCGCCGCGGCGGCTGGCCACGCGCACGTCCACGGTGCGCCCGCCGCCGTCCAGCTCCACGCGGTCGTCGTCGCGCGACAGGGTGCCGGTGACCTGCACCTCGTTGCGCGACCACCCCGTCACGCGCACCGAGCCGCCGCCGATCTGGATCTCCACCGTGCCCGTGGACGCGGCGTCGTGCCGCGCGTTCACCTGCCGCTGGGCGTGGGCCGGGGCGGCCAGCAGCAGCGCCGCGGCGCCCGCCAGCCCAAGGGTGCGAAAGTGTGTCATGGCTCCGTTTTATCCTCTCAGGGTGCGCGCGCGGGTCAGAGCGAAACCGCCTGCCGCAGCACGTCCAGCTTGGTGTCGTATGCGTCGGAGAGCATGTGCGTGAGCTCCGCGCTGTTGGGGTCCGCCGCCAGCGCCGCCCGCGACTCGGCGATGGCCTGGTCGATGATGCGCAGGTTGGCCTCGAGGGTGGCCGCCGTCTGCGAGGCCATGCGCCCGCGCTGCGTCCGCAGCACGGTCTCCAGGTCCGAGATGGCCTTCTCGTAGTCCCGCTCCGCCGGCCGGAACGCCGCCAGCGCCGTCGGCGTCCCTCCGCGAACCGCGCCAACGGGCTGCTGTGCCTGCTGCGAGGCGATGGTCGTCGGCTCACCGCCCGCGGTCTGCCGGGAGAACCGCAGCGTGGCGAACGAGGTGACGATGACCAGCGCGATGGAGGCGGCGGCCAGCATCCACCAGGGGAGCGGGCGGGCGGGCCGAGGCCCGATCACCCGCACCTCCGTCAGGTTCTCGGGGGATTCTTCCACCAGCGAGGCGCGGGACTGCAGCCGGGGGGCGATGTCGGTCCACAGGTCGCGCTCCGGCACGATCTCGTCGGGAAGCGCGGCGGCCTCGTCCAGCAGCGCCCGCAGCGCCTGCTCTTCGGCGCGGCAGCCTTCGCACTGCATCAGGTGGCGCCGGACGTCCCGCTCTTCGCGGGGCGGCAGGTCGCCGCCCACGAAGTCGTCCAGCAGATCCAGAATCTCTTCGTGTGTCATCGTCCCAGTGCCTCTCTGAGCAGCCTGCGGGCGCGGTGCAGCTGCGCCTTGCTGGTTCCCACGGCCGAGCCGTGCATCTCGGCGATCTCTTCGTGCTTGTAGCCTTCCACGTCGTGCAGCACGAACACCGCGCGGGCTCCCGGGGGGAGCGTGGCGATGGCGCGCTCCAGGTCCATCACCGTGCCGGGGTCCGAGGCGCGTGTCGACGGCGTCTCGTACTTCTCCGGCTCGTCGGTGGCGAACACGCGGTGCACCCGCACCGACTCGCTGCGGCGGTCGCCCAGCACCACGTTCACCGCCAGGCGGTGCAGCCAGGTGCTGAACGCGCTCTTGCCCTGAAAGCCTCCCAGCTTTTCCCACGCGCGGACAAACACGTCCTGCGTAAGCTCTTCGGCCCGGCCGCTGTCGCCGCACAGCCGCAGGCACAGGGCGTAGATGCGCCCCATGTTGTCGCGGTACAGCTGCTCGAAGGCCGCCGTGTCACCCTGCTGCGCCCGCCGGACGGTGAGGTCCACGGCCCTCACCTCGCTCGCGGGTGGGTTGTCAGCCAGCATGGGTGCCGCCATCGAGCCATGTGCGTTCGGGGAGCATCGCGTTTACGAGCCTATGACGCGGCCGCGGCCCCGAGGGTTTGAATCGGGTTTTCGCCGCGTGCGACGGGCGGGTCTGGAGAGCGTGCATGGAAGGGTACCGCAAAGGGTTGCTGCCCTGGGACGGATGTACCGCGAGAGACGGAAAAGAGGGACGGCGGGTTTCGGGGATGGGGCGGGTCATGGGATTCGGAGGCGCTGCGTCCGACGGCGCCCCCTTACTCGCTCAGGCTCGCACCTCCCCCAAAAACCCCTGGGGGAGGTGGACTTCGATCCCGCTCCGGAAAGATGGGAAGGAGGCACTCCGGCCGGCATCGAACTGCGCCCGTTGATGCCCCCTCTCCCCCGGCCCCTCTCCCCCGCTGCGCGGGAGAAAGGGGAGAATTCGCTCCCGTTTCCGCACGTCTCGTCCGCGTCAGCCTTTCCCGAAGCGCTCCGGAGATTCGGCTCGCGTCACCTCTCTCCCGCGCTGTTTGCGGGGGAGAGGCCGGGAGAGGGGGCCACTTTCGGACGCAGGTCGAACCGATTCGAAGCGCCGCAATCCCTGCCTCACATCAACCTCCCCCGGCAGTTTCGGGGGAGGTGGGCCGGTGGTGCCGGCCCGGAGGGGGCCTGCTCGGACTCCGCTGAAGCGCCCTACACCCGCTTCGGAAGCGGTCCGCCCCAGAGCACGCGGCGCGCGCGCCAGGCCAGCAGGGTAGAGACGATCACCAGCGAGACGACCAGCCCCGCCCACACGCCCTGCGCGCCCATCCGCGTGTGGAAGCCCAGCAGGTACGCCACGGGCACGCCGATCACCCAGTAGCCCAGCACGGTGATCCACATGGGCCCGCGCGTGTCGGCCGCGCCGCGCAGGGAGCACAGGCCGGCCACCTGCGCGCCGTCGAACACCTGGAAGGCGGCGGCCATCACCATCAGCCCCATCCCCACCTCCACGATGCGCGGGTCGTGCGTGTAGAGGCCGAGGAGCCAGTGCGGAACTGAGAGAAAGACCAGCGCGCACAGCGCCATGAAGGAGATTACCACCAGGTACGTTGTGAGCACCGCGCGCTGCACGCCGCGGCGGCTTCCCGCGCCCACGTGCTGCCCCACGCGGATGGATCCCGCCAGGCTGGTCCCCAGCGCGACCATGAAGGTGGCGCTGGCGATGTTGATGGTCACCTGGTGCGCGGCCTGCGCGATGGGGCTGATCCATCCCATCATCACCACGGCAAAGGCAAAGATGCCGATCTCCGCCATCAGCTGCCCCCCGATGGGCGCGCCGATCACCGCCATCCGCCGCAGCCGCGCGGCCACGGGCGCCAGGCTCACCCCCACGGCCAGGTCGCGGCGGCGCATGACGTAGATCACCATCGCCACCAGCATGGCCCAGCGCACGATGGTGGTGGACCACCCCGCGCCCACCAGCCCGCCCGGCGCGACGGCCAGGGTGCCGGCCAGGGGGACGCGGACTTCGAAGCCGTAGATGAGCAGGTAGTTGCCCGCGATGTTGATGGCCACGCCCAGAAAGGTCATCACCATGGCCGGACGGGTGAGGCCCATGCCGTCCAGGTACTGCCGGAAAGCCATGAACAGCAGCAGGGGCAGCACGCCCCAGCCGATGGCGAACAGGAACCCGCCCGCCAGCCGCGCCACGTCGTCCGGCTGCGCCAGCGCCCGCGCGATGGGGAGCCCGAAGAAGCAGACCAGCGTCATGGGGACGGCCAGGGCGGCGGCCAGCCACAGCCCCTGCACCATCACGCGGCGGCACTCGCGCCGGTCGCCCGCGCCGAACGCCTGGCTCACCAGCGGGCTCATCCCCATCAGCGTACCGGTGCACACCACCAGCAGCGACATGAAGAGGGCGTTGCCCAGCCCGGCCGCGCCCAGCGACGTCGCGCCCAGCGGGCCCACCATGATGGTGTCGGTGGTGTTCATGGCGATGCCGCCCAGCTGCCCCACCACGATGGGGCCGGCCAGGCGCGTCAGCGCGCGCAGCTCGTGCAGAAACAGCAGCGACCGCCGCCTGCGTCCGGGGCGCGCGGCGGGCGTCTGCGTCGCCCCCGGTGCGGGGGGCGTGGCGATCGTATGCATCAGAAATCCATCAGATGGAAAGACCAGTAAGGTAACGCCGTGTACGGGGTTGCGGCACCCGCTCCACGTCGGCTGCACAAAAAGCGACGGGGCCCCGCGAATCCGCGAGGCCCCGTGGTCCGTCCCTGTGGGGGACGGCGTCCGGTCAGTTGCGCTCGGGCGCCCGCACGGGGGCGGGAATGCTGAGCAGCTTGGGATCGGACGCGGAGATCAGGGCCTCGGCAAAGTCCTGGCGCTCTTCGATCTGGTTCAGGCGGCCGTCGATGCTGGAGAGCACGTCGTGGATGCGCGCCAGGTCCGCCTCCGGGGTGGGGCGCAGCTTGGCCGCCGTCACGGCGTCCAGGTACGTGCCCAGCCGCTTGGAGATGGGACGCAGGATGAGCACTCCCCCGGTGGTGAGGATGAGCGTCATCGCCACGAGCATGGGCGCTAGGGCCTCGATCATCATTCCTGATTCTCCTGGTATTCGGCAGCGGGCGTACGGGTGCTGCCCCGTGCCTACGCCATCATCGCCGGGCGAGTTTCACCCGGCCTTTCCGTCTACGATTCCGCCGCGGGGCGCCGGGTTGCCACCGGTGCCTTCGCGGCCCGCTTCGGCTTGCGGCCGGCGAGCGCGGGAATGCGCAGCGCCATCAGCAGCGCGAACACGGCGGCAAAGATCAGGGGGTCGCGCAGGTCGCTCTTCACCAGCCAGATGAAGTGCAGCACGCCCAGCCCCGCCGCAAGATACACCACCTTGTGGAGTTTCTGCCACCTTTTTCCCAGCCGGCGTATCGACGCCTTCGTGGAAGTGAGGGCCAGAGGGACGAGGAGAAGGAACGCGGTGAAGCCCGCGGTCACGTACGGACGCTCGGCCACGTCTTCCACGATGTACGTCCACGCGAACCCCTGGTCCACCAGGTAGGTGAGGAGGTGGATGCAGACGTAGAGGAACGCGCAGAGCCCGAACGTCCGCCGCGCGGGGGCCAGCCAGTTCCACCCTGTCAGCCGGCGCACGGGGGTCACGGCCAGCGTGCACATCAGCATCAGCAGGGTGGCGAAGCCGGTGCGCAGGGTGACGTATTCGATGGGGTCCGCGCCCAGGCCGCCGGTGAACGCGCCGGAAACGAGTAGGACCAGCGGAATCAGCCCCCCCACCCACGCGGCGGGACGGACCCACCGCGCGGCCGTGAGCTGCCAGGACGCGGGGGCCATCAGAAGTTGCGGCGCAGATCCATGCCGCTGTACAGGCTGGCGACCTCGGGGTAGCCGTTGAACATCAGCGTGGGCCGGCGGCGGAACTCGCCGATGCGGCGCTCGCGGGCCTGGCTCCAGCGCGGGTGGTCCACTTCCGGGTTCACGTTGGCGTAGAAGCCGTATTCCTGCGGCGCGGAGACGTTCCACGCGGTGCGCGGCTGCGTGTCCGTAAAGCGGATGCGGACGATGGACTTGATGGACTTGAAGCCGTACTTCCACGGGACGACCAGGCGGATGGGCGCGCCGTTCTGCGCCGGAAGGGCGCGGCCGTACAGGCCCGTCGCCAGCAGGGCGAGGGGATGCATGGCCTCGTCCATCCGCAGCCCCTCCACGTAGGGCCAGTTGAGGACGGCGCGGCGCTGCCCGGGCATCTGCACCGGGTCGTGGAGGGTGGTGAACTCCACGAAGCGGGCGCCGGCGCGCGGCCGGGCGCGGTTCACGATGTCGCGCAGGGGAATGCCGCGCCACGGGATGACCATCGACCACGCCTCCACGCAGCGCAGCCGGTACGTCCGGTCCACCTGCGCGGTGCCGCGGACGAAGTCGTCGAAGGCGTAGCGCCCGGGCCGGTCGCACAGGCCGTCGACGACCACGGTCCACGGGCGTGGACGCAGGGTGCGGGGCGCGTTGCGGCCCGGGTCCTCCTTGTCGGTGCCGAACTCGTAGAAGTTGTTGTAGCGGGTCACGTCCTCCAGCGGCGTGAGCTCGTCGCGCTGCGGGGCGACGGCCTCCGCCGCCGCGCCCTGCTTCGCGGCGCCGTCCGCGGTGTCGCACGCGGCGACGGCGGGGATGGTGCCGGCGGCCAGCGCCACGGCGGAGGCGCCGATGAACTCGCGGCGGCTGAGGTACAGCCGCTCGGGGGTGATCTCGGACGAGGGGATCTCGGGCTTCTTGATCAGCATGGCGACGTACCTCACTGCGGGGGCCCCGGCCGCGAACCGGCCGGCGAACCTTCCTGAAATGCCGCTGCGCGCGGGAAGGTTCCCGGGCACAGCGGAAAGCGTGCCCGAGGTCTGTTGAAGGTACGGTGAGGACGTGGAGAGCGGATTGATCCGCCACCCCGGCCCTCCCCGGGCACACTACGCCGGGGGAGGGAGGGAGCGACGGGAATCCGGGAGATCGGCGGCGTTGCTACTTCGGACTCAGCTGCCGCGCTCTTCGGCGGGAGCGGGGCCGCCGTGCTCGGCGGTGGCGGGGCTGGGGGCCTCTTCCATCAGGAAGCGGTGCTGAAGGAACGCGGCCAGCACGCCGCCGATCAGCGGCCCCACCCAGTACACCCAGTGGTTCGCCCACCCGCCGCCCACCAGCGCCGGGCCGAACGCGCGCGCGGGGTTCATCGCCGCGCCGGTGATGGGGCCCGTGGCCATGATGTCCAGCGCGACCGTAAGGCCGATGGCGAAGGGATAGACCGACTTGGGGGCGCGGTGGTCCACCGCGGTCCCGAAGATCACCAGCACCAGGAAGAACGTCGTCACCACCTCCACCACCACGGCGGCGGCGGGGCTCACGTTGGACGACAGCGCCGGCGTCCCCGCGCGCACGATGTCCAGCCCGAACCACCCGACCAGCAGCGACGCCAGGACGGCCCCCAGCAGCTGCGCGCCGGCGTACTGCGCGCCGCGGACGGGCGTCATCCGCCCCGTGGCGACGAAGCCGGCGGTGACCGCGGGGTTGAAGTGGCCGCCGGAGATGGCGCCCAGCGCGGCCACCATCACCATGATGGTAAGGCCGTGCGCAAAGGCGACGGTCGCCAGCGATCCCGTGCCCTCGGCGCCGCCGATGACGTCGACGTTGATGGCCAGGATGCCGATGAAGCAGAGCGCGAACGTGCCGATGGCCTCGGCGGTCAGCGCGCGCGTGGGTGTGTCTCTCATGGTCGGGAGCGGGTCCGGGCGGTGTGGATGGAGGTTTGATGCGTGGTGGGACGCGGGGCACTCTACCCACCTTCGTCCACATCCGTCAAGCATCTCGTTCGTCACGAAGCGCGGCGGCCGCGCGTCGATGAGGGACGACGACGGCCGGGGAGATGGATGCGGATCATCATCCGATCCCCGAATCGTTACACGCGAATGACTGGCATCCGTGATGCGGCGGCATTATCGATTCAGACACGGGATGGTAACGCTCCGGTCACCGCGGGGTATCGCTGACCGGAATCCACCCTCCTCCCCCGCCCCTTCCATGACGAACCGCACGCTGATCCCGATGGCCGCGCTGCTGGCGTGCGCGGCGTGCTCCAGCGTCACCAGCGGCGCCGCGCCCACCCGCGCCAGCCTGCTGAGCGACGCGCCCGCCACGCTGGACCGGCCCTGCCGCCCCTCCGCCGCGCCGGCCGAGCTCCCCGCGGCCGCGATGCTGGTGGATTCCGCCGCGCTCGTCGCGGACGCGGCGGAGGCGTGGCGGCAGGCGGGGAGCCCGCGCGGCCACGCGCTGCTGGCCATGGCGTACGACGAGGACGGGCTGAACGTGCGCCGCGACCTGATCGAGCACCGCCTGCCGCAGGCGCTGGCCGACTCGCTGCAGAAGCTGGTGTTCGCGCACCGGCGCGCGGTGGACCCGGGGCCGCACCCGTGGGGGGTGCGGCTGCGGATGGACCTGGGCGGCGAGCAGCCCGTGCTGCGCGTGGGCCGCCGCGAGGTGTGCGCGGCGCAGGCGCGCGACCCGGCGGTGGCGGGGTACGGGGCGTACGGCGGCACCCCGTTCGGCGACGTGCGCGAGCGCACGGCCACGCCGGGCGTGCTCCCCGCGGGCAACGGAACGGTGTGGGTGCGGGTGGCGCTGGACGCGAGCGGCCACGTGACCGAGGCGCGGCTGGAGCGCACGCTGGCGCGCGGGTCGTGGGAAAACCGGGTGCTGAGCTACGTGCGGGCCATCCGCTTCGTCCCCGCCACGGAGGACGGCTGGCCGGTGCCCGCGCAGCTGATGTTTCCCCTGCGGCTGAACCGCTGAGGGCCAGGCGGCGGCGCAACCCCTTTTCAAGCCGCCGCTTCCCGCGTATTCTCCACGGCATTCGTTGTACGGCCCATCGTTCTCCCGCACCGGCCGCGCACCCCCCGGCGTCCGCCCTTCATCCGGCGCGCGCGACCGTGCGGCCGCCCTGCCGCCCCCCATCCCCCGGAGCGCCGCCCCGATGAGGCTCGCCACCGCGCTCGCGCTGGTTCCGGCCATGCTTCTCGCGTCCTGCATCGGGCGCCGGGGTCCCCCCACGGCGGCTGGCTACCCCGAGGCCACGTCGCTGCTGGGCGCGCCGCTGTACGCGGTAGAGCGTCCGCTGGAGCGCCGCCAGCAGCTGGAAGCCGACCTGGCCCAGGCGTACGCGGCGTACGAGCGCAACCCCGACGACGCCGACGCCATCATCTGGCTGGGGCGGCGGGTGGCGTACCTGGGGCGCTACCGCGACGCCATCGGCATCTTTTCCGAGGGGATCCGCAAGCACCCCAACGACCCGCGCATGTACCGCCACCGGGGCCACCGGTGGATTACGGTGCGCGAGTTCGACCGCGCCGTGCAGGACCTGGAGCAGGCCGCCCGCCTGCTGCGCGGCCGCCCGGACGAGGTGGAGCCCGACGGCGCGCCCAACGCCCGCAACGTCCCGCTCAGCACGCTGCACTTCAACGTGTGGTACCATCTGGGGCTGGCCCACTACCTTCGCGGCGAGTGGGGCCAGGCGTTGTACGGCTTTCGCAACGCGCTGTCGGTGGCGCGCAACGACGACTCGCGGGTGGCGGCCACTGACTGGACATACATGACGCTGCGGCGGATGGGGCGCGAGGCCGAGGCGGCGGCGCTGCTGGAATCCATCCAGCCCGGAATGGAGATCGTCGAGAACGACAGCTACTACCGCCGCCTGCTGATGTACAAGGGCCTCCTTTCGCCCGACTCGCTGCTGGCGCAGAACGGGGGGGATGCCGCCACGCTGGCCACGCAGGGGTACGGCGTGGGCAACTGGCACCTGTACAACGGCCGCGTGGACCAGGCGGAGGAGATCTTCTGGCGCGTGACGTCGGCGGAAGAATGGGCGCCCTTCGGCTACATCGCCGCCGAAGCCGACCTGCGCCGCATGCTGCACCGGCGGCGAAACTGACGCGGAGCATCTCCGTCGGGACGGGCTGACCGACATCGAGTGGGAGACGAGGGGCGCCGAGAACGAAGAGGTTCTCCGCGTCCTCTTCTTTTTCCTCAGCGTCCGCGCCCGGCCCCGCCACGCCCACCAGACCCGCCTCCCTCACCGGCCCGGCCAGTCCGCGAAGGCGGACTTCGTGTGGCTGTTGCCGCGATTTCAATCGCCCTTACAGCACCTTCCCGCCGGGCTCTGGCACTGGACGGCGGGCGGCATCCGCATATATTCGTTGCAACACCAAATTTCCGCAGCGAACGCCGTCGGCGCATCCGGCGGCGTTCGGCGCGCGGGAGAGCCACGCCCATCCCGAAAGTCCCTGAGGCCCATGCGAGTCCGCACCCGTATCCTGCTGTCCCTGGCGGCCGTCCCGTCGCTCCTGGCCGCCGCGGGCGCCGCGGCGCCCGCCATCCACCTGGCCGACGCGCCGGGCACTGCGCCCGTGCGCTGGCAGATCGACCCGGCGCACAGCGAGCTCACCTTCCGCATCCGCCACCTGGTGAGCCGCGTGAACGGCTCGTTCAACACGTGGAGCGGTACCATCGTGGCCGATCCGGCCAGCCTGGGCGGCGGCTCGGTGAGCGTGGACATCCAGACGGCCAGCATCGACACCAACAACGAGCGCCGCGACACGCACCTGAAGTCCGCCGACTTCTTCGACGTCGCGAACCATCCCACGATCACCTTCCGCAGCACGCGGGTGGAGACGCGTGGCCAGGAGCTGCGGGTGCACGGCAACCTCACGATCCGCGGCGTCACCAGGCCGGTGGTGCTGGAGGGGCGGATGCTGGAGGTGGGCGGCGCGGCCGGCCGCCGCCGCATCGGGTTCGAGGCGGAGACGCGCATCAACCGCATGGACTACGGCGTGGCGTGGAACCGCGCGGCCGAGGGCGGCGGCGCGGTGCTGGGCGACGAAGTCACCATCTCCATCGCCATCGAAGCGGTCGAGCAGCCGGCGTCCTGACGGAACACCGGGGATTACGGCGACTTCCCCGAGTGTCCGCCGCTGCGCGTCGAAAGCGACTGCGCAGCAAGGCCTGTCATTTCGAAGGAGGCGCCGCACCGAACCGTCTGCCGCGCTACGCTCTGGCGCCGACTGAGAAGTCTAGCCGCGGATGCTCGTGACTGGTCGTCGATCCGTGGACCCGCGGCTTCTCCCTCGCGCGAAGCGAAGC
>DASTVC010000261.1:0-8308 GCA_035759295.1 Longimicrobium sp.
AATCCGAGCCTCGGCGACGGGCATCGAACTGGCGCCCGCGCGCGCCCCCCCTCTCCCGGCCTCTCCCCCCCGAACTGCAGGGGGGAGAGGAGAATTCGATCCCGCTACGACCGGCCGCTCGCGAAACACTGTCATTTCGAGGGAGCGCCGCGCAGAACCTGTCGCGTACTCTACACCCCGGCGCGCGACCGAGAAATCTACCGTCGGAATTCTCGTGGCCTGTCGGCGCGGCGAGGACCCGCGGCGATCGCCCCCGCCCTTCCAACGAGGCGCCAAAGATAATCGCGTGCGGATGCCCGGTCACGGGGTTGACACGCTTGCGCGCCGAAGCGGCCAGGGCGGCGGATGAAGCCTCCCGGATCGTGCCCTCAGCCGCCACCGAGTGACGGCAACGCACGTCAACTAACGCGTCTCCCATAACGCCGAAGAGCCCCGTCCGGCTGCTCTCGCTCGCCGGGCGGGGCTCCTTCACCCCTTCACCCCTTCACCCCTTCACCCGTTCACCCGTTCACCCGTTCACCCGTTCACTCCGTCACGGATGATCGGTCTTGCCGCGGTCCTTGTCCTCGCCGGGGCGGCTGCCGTACATCGACTCGTCGTCGATTTCCCGCACCTGCTTGTCGGCCTCCACCAGGTCCTTGCCGTGCGCGTTGGCGGGCGAGGTGGGCACCGTGTTGGGCGCCTGGGTGCTCTCCTGCACCTGCGCGCCTTTTTCGTGCTCGGCCACGTGCGGCGCATCCACCTGCGATGACGCCGCGCCGCCGACCTCCTTGCGCGGACCGGGCCCGGCGTCGCGGTCCGTGGTCATGCGCCCACCCCTTCGTCGCGCGGGTCGGTGTTGCCGCGGGCCTCGCGCGCCTTGCCCTCGTCGCCGCCGCCCTCGCCATCCACCGGGTGCCCCGCGCGCGCGTGCACGGAGGGAGCCGGCTTGCCGGGGTTGTACGGCGTTCCCGAGGCCGCCGCCTGGGCTTCGGTCGCTTCCTGCTCGCCCATCCGTTCGCGGTCACGCTCGACCGTGTCGTTCAGTTCGCTCTTGCCCTGCCCCATCTGCGGCAGGGTCTTGTAGTCGGTCGCGCCGGCTTCGCGCGGGTCGATGTTGTGCTGGTCGGGCCGCTTGCCACCCATGATCGCGATCTCCTGGTCTGCGGGGTCGCCTAAGTGCTTGGGCGGATTGCTTGTTCAGGTTCCGTGCCGAGCCTTGCCCGCGGAACCCTCACCCGGCTCGTTCCTCGCCTGCCCTCTCCCACAAACAGCGTGGGAGAAGGGATAAACGTCGCACACGGCCCGGAGCGTCGCCGTCGATCATCCGGTGTCGTCGCTCTCGTCCGCCTCGATCGCGCGGAGCAGGCCTTCCAGGCGTTTGGTCAGCAGGTCACCCGTGAGCCAGTCGTAGATGTTGTCGACGTTTCCCTCATCCCGCTTTCCCGCGGCGAGCACGATCACCCAGACCTTGTCGTCGATCACCTTGTAGACGACGCGGTAGCCGGTGACACGAAGGCGGAAATAGCCGGCGAGCTCGCCCGTCAGCGGCCGGCCGAACGCCTGTGGATCGTCTCCCAGCTTCTTTTCGATCTGCGTGACGATCTCTTTGGCCGCGGCCGGCCCGAGCTTCTTCAGCTCCTTCTGCGCCGCCTCCGCGACGAAGATCCTGTAGCGAGCCATGGGCGCGTCAACTTTCTTCGCTCGCGCCGGGCTCCATCCCCAGGTCCCGCATCACCTCCTCCAGCGGGATCAGCCGATCGTCGCCACGCAGAATCGCGCGCTCACGCTGGCGGGCCAGGAGCAGTAGTTCCAGATCTTCCAGCCGCTCGGCCAGCGCCTGCATCTTCTGGAAGGCGTCGTATCCCACGAGCACGCCCACGGCCTCGGCGTTTCGCTGCACCACGACACTCTCGCCCGCCTCCGCGCGCTGAAGCAGTTCGTTGGCGGACCTGCGAAGGTCCGTTACCGTAGCGATCGTGGTCGCACCTTTGACTCTGAACATCGTCTGCTCTCGAGTAGATGAATTCAGCATCGAATATGTCATCATCTCTGGTGCCAGGCAACGGGTGGATGGAGAGGCGGAAACGCGAAATAATCCGCCCCGTCGCCGCCCGGTCAATCCCGCGCCAGAACACGGCCAACGGGCGAGCAAGCGTGTTCGGCATCGGGCCAGAAACGAGCGTGCGAACGTGGCCAACGGACGAACGCGCGTGTTCGGGATCGGGCCAAAAACGAGCGCCCGCCGCTCCGGAAGAGCGGCGGGCGCTGATTCTCCCACGCGAGGAGGACGCTAGAAACTCCGCCCGAACCTGAAATACCCCAGCGGCTTGGGCCGCACGCGGTCGCCATCGGCCGTGTCCACCTCGCTCAGCGGCACGCCGAACCCGCCGACGATGGTGAAGTCGCCGTAGAAGAAGATCGTCAGGTCCACGGCCAGCTCGCCGCCGACGGAGAAGATCGGCTTCGCTTCGCGGCTGGGGGCCAGGAAGCGCGGGCAGTCGTCCAGGCACCACGCGGCGCCGCCGTCCACGAACGCGGAGGCCCACAGCCGGTCCAGGAACGCGGGCACCAGCTTGTAGCCGCGCTCCACCAACGCGATCGGCTGGCGGTACTCCACGCTGCCGCTGATGGCACGGTCGCCGAACTGCGTGCCCTCCGCGTACCCGCGCACGGGAAAGTCCAGCTCCCCGCCGATCCCCAGCCCCGTGCTCAGCGGCGATCCCAGGCCGCCGCCGTACAGCCCGCCGACGCTGAAGCCGGGGCTGCGCGACCCCACGTCCGCCGCCGCCAGCGCCCGCATCGCCAGCACCGGCCGCGCGAACCGGCCCCCGCGCCCGAAGTGGTCGTAGCGCTGCGAACGGCCGGCGACGCGGATGTAGCCGGGCGGCTCCGTCTGGTCGCCCAGCGTGCGGGTGTAGCGGCGGCCCTCCACCGTCAGGCTGTTGGTCCACCCCTCTTCCTGGCTCACCGAGAACTCGAACGCCCGCGCCGTGGACCGCCCGACGGTGAGCACCGCGCCCAGGTCCGACGCCAGCTCCGGCACCTGCACCCCGCCCGCGGCCTCGGGATCGTCCCAGCTGAAGTCGCGCTGGCGCAGGTTCAGTCCCACGCTCAGCCAGCTGTAGGAGCGAAACCGCGGGCGCGGAAAGGTGGCCACCAGCGATACGGAGCGTTCGCGCTCCAGGAACGCCGTGGGGATGGGCTCGTCGTCCGGGCCGGCCAGCTCGCCCGCGTCCGCGAACACGTCCCAGTCCTGGAACGCCGACGCGCCGATCACCGGCACCCCCAGCCCGCGGTAGATGTACGCCCCGAACCCCTCCACGCGGCTTTGATCGTCGCGCACGGAGGCGGAAGCGGCGTAGACATGGCGCTCCAGGATGTCGTTCCCCTGGATGGCGATGCCGAACGCGTTGCCCAGCACCGAATCCGGCGTGAAGACCGGGCTCCACGTGGTCGGCGGAAGGGTGCGCCAGGGCGAGTACGGGCGCGACGGGCCGCCCGCCGTCGCCGTGCGCGCGGGAGTCCGCGGCGGAGTGGCCGCGTCCTCGCGCAGCGGCGGCGCGGGGCGCCAGGCCGACGGATCGTACGGGATGCGGGCGATGTGGTAGCCGTCCGAGCGGTACCACGCGAACGCGATCCAGCGCCCGTCCGGCGACACGTCCGGCTGATACGCACCCGTCAGCACGTTCGTCACCTGCAGCAGCCGCCCGGCCGTCAGGTCGTACGCGTACAGGTTGGGGATGCCCGTCCGATCCGACGAGAAGACGACGTAGCGGCCATCCGGCGACCACGCGGGGCTCATGTCCAGCGCGCGGTCCTGCGTCGTCTCGCGGATGAGGCGGCCGGCGGAATCCAGCACCACCACGTCGTACCATCCGCCCGTCCGCTGCCGCGCGACCGCGATCCGCGCTCCATCCGGCGACCAGCGCGGCGCGGACCACCAGACGCCCGGCGCCGCGGCTACCAGCGTCCGCGCCGGGCCTCCGTCCACATCCATCACCACCAGCGCGTTCGCCTCTCCCCCGCCCCGCACCGCCACCATCCGCCCGTCCGCCGCCACGTCCGGCTCCGAAAGCCGCTCCGCGCGCGTAAGCCGGCGGGTGTCGCCGTTCAGCGGGACCTGGTACAGGTCGGAGAAGATGCGATGCGGATCCACCAGGTCCAGCTGCGAGGTGACGAGGCCGGCCCCGTCCGGCAGCCACGCCAGCGGCCCGGTCGTCTTTCGCGCGGCCACCGTCTCGATGCGACCGTCCGGGTGCAGGATGCGCGTGGCTGGATCATCGCGCCCGGTGGACTGCGCGAACGCGAGCAGCGATCCGTCCGGCGACCAGCGGGGGAACTGCGTCAGCCGCCCCTCGCGCGTCAGCTGCTCCGGCTCGGTGATGCCGATCGCCCGCAGCGAATCCGCCTGCGCCGCGTACGCCGTCCGCAGCGAGTCGCGCCACTCGCCCCACGCGCGGGAGAAAGTGACGCCGTACGCATCGCGTGCCGCGCTGTCGATGAAGTACGGAATCCACCGCCCGCCCACCTCGCGAACAAAGGCGCCCGCGCGCTCCGGCCCGTACCGCTGCGACAGGTAGTCCTCGAACATCGACCCGTACACGTACGCCGAATTCCCCGACGGCCAGGTGGTCGGCCGCCCGGTGACGCGGTCGATGGAGAAGAAGCGGTCTTCCAGGATCGCCGTGCGCAGCACCATCTCGTGAAAGCTGCCGCGCACGCGCCCGGCGCCGGTGAGGCGCGATTCCAGGTACGTGGCCAGCCCTTCGGTGGTCCACTGCGGCACGCTGGCGTTGGGAAAGAGCAGCTGACTGCGTCCCAGCACGGAGCGGAAGGAGCGGATGAGCGGGCTGGCGTAGTCCAGGTGATGCACGTGGGCCAGCTCGTGGCTCACCACCATCTCCAGCCAGTCGTACGAATACGCTAGCGACGGCTCCTCGACCGGCGCGTGCGCGTAGACGATCACGCGGTTGCGGGGAAAGAGGCTGGCCAGGCCGTTGGCGTAGTCCAGGTTGTCGGCGATCACCAGGTGCACGCGCCCGCGGGGCGGCTCCACCAGCGCCTCCGAGAGCGCCACGCGCGCCTCCTCCGCCCGCGCCGCCGCGCGCCGGGCCAGCGCCTCCAGCCCGTCCTGGTAGTGCACCTGAAAGTGCGGCGTGTCGAACGTGTACCACCGCGCATCCGGCGCCACCTGCGCGCCCGCAGCCGTCGGCACGAGCGCGGGGATGAGGGCGAGCGGCAGCGCGAGGAGTAAGGCCCGCAGTCGGGTCATGGGATGTGGTTCGATGGATGGATTTCGAACGATCGGGGCTTGGCGAACAGGGTCGCACTGCGTCCGCGGGGTGCCCCTCCCCCGGCCCCTCCCCGTTCGTTCCTCACGGAGAGGGGAGAATTCGATAGAACTACGACGGGCATCCAACTGCGTCCGCGGGGCGCCCCCTTACTCGCTCAGGCTCGCACCTCCCCCAAAAAACCCTGGGGGAGGTGGACTTCGTTCCCGCTTCGACAAGGGTGCGTCGCACCTCCCTCCCCCGCGCTGTTTGCGGGGGAGGGCCGGGGAGGGGGGCGGCCCACCATCCCGCACCCCAGTTTCCGAAGCTCACCGAATCCCGCCCCCACACCCAACCTCCCCCGGCAGTTTCGGGGGAGGTGCGAGCCTAAGCGAGCGGAGGGGGCCTCCTCGAACCCTGCCGAAGCGCCCCGATCCCGGCCCCACCCCAACCTCCCCCAGTCTTTTTTGGGGGAGGTGGGCGAGTAATGCGAGCCCGGAGGGGGCGCCGCGGGTCGCGCCCGACTCGCCCTATCTCGCCGTCTCGGCCATCCGCTCCCTCAGGAACGCCTCGATGGCGCGGAAGTGCGCGCGGGCGATGCGCTCGTGGACGGCCGGATTGCGCAGGGCGGCCTCCTGCTGCGGGACCATCAGGAACATCGTTTCCGTCAGCACCGACGGCATCCACGTGGGCCGCACCAGCGCCAAGTCCGCGCGCGCGATCCCCAGGTCGCGCATCCCCAGCTCCCGCAGCAGCTCGCGCTGCATGTGCCGCGCGAGCCCCAGCGACTGCGGCTGGTTGTAGAACACGCTGGTCCCGTTGTTCTCCCACGGGTTCACGCCGTCGGGAAAGGCGTTGTTGTGCACGGAGACCAGCAGGTGCGCGTCCCACTCCGCCGCGCGCTGCGGGCGCACGCCAAGGTCCACCGGCTGCTCGTCCGGCCGCGTCTCCAGCACCTCGGCGCCCGCCTCGCGCAGCATGCGCACCAGCTGCTTGCTGATGGCCAGGTTCGCCTCCGCCTCCTGCAGTCCCGTCGGCCCCATGGCGCCGCCGGGGGGATGCCCCGCATCCACCGCGATCCGCAGCCCCTGCATGGGCCGCGCGCCGTCGATGCGCGGCGGGCGGCGGACGCGGACGACAAGGCTTCCCCGCTCGTCCCAGAACGCGCGGTATCCCCACACCGGCTCCGCCAGCTCCATCCGCACCACGAACAGGTCATCGCGCTCCTGCTGCCACTCCACCCGGCGCACCAGCGGGTCCTCCGTTCCGTAGTGCAGCCAGTTGGCGCGCGACTCCGCCCCGTACACGCGGATCTCCATCGACCGCTCCCCCGCGCGCACCTCGAACGGCAGGCGGTCGCTGGTCACCAGCCGCACATCGACGTAGCCGGGCTCGGGATCGACGCGCACCGTCCCCACGGTTCCCGCCGCGGGGGGCGCGCCCTCCGGCATCAGCCGCACGTCGCCGGCGGCCACCCAGACGGAAAGGTCGCTCGTCAGCCGCACGCGGTACGCACCCTCGCGCTCGCCGGTGACCGTGAGCCGCGTGCCGTTGGGAAAGAACCAGTGGTACGGCGTCCCGCTCCCCGGCACCGCCGTCCCGATCGCCATCCCTCCCGGCCGGTTGGCGGATGCGACCGCCACCCGCGTGTCCCCTTCGCGCATCACGGCGACGGTCAGCGGCACCGCGGCGCGCCCGGGCTGCGTATCCGCCGGAAGGTCGGCCTGGAACAGCTCCACCACCGCCACCCCCGCGCCGTCCTGCCCCGCCACCAGCGTGGGCCGCACCGAGTCGCCTGGGACGCGCAACGGAGCGGTGACGGGAAAGGTGCCGGCGTACTCCGACACCGTGCGCGGAGCGACGGCCTGGTCCTGCATGAAGCCCTCGGCGCGCTCCAGCACCTGCGTCTCCACCATGGGATACGTGCTGCCGTCCGGGAGCCGGATCTGGGCCCGTCCGCCCGGCCTGCCGCGGAAGCGCACCGTCACCCGCTCGCCCGGATAGGCGGTCATCACCCCGCGCGGCGTGATGGTCGACGAGAGAATCCCAGAGGAGGAGACGGTAATCGTCGTGGGCTCGCGCACCCGGCGCTCCAGCTCCGCCGTCTGTCCCCCCACCGTCGCGCGCAGCCGGTAGAGGCCGTCCCACGGAACCGGGACGAAGCCCAGAAAGGCGCCGTTGGGCGCCACCTCCACCGGCGCGCCGTTGATGGTCAGCGTGGCCCGTCCCGTCCCCACCGTGCCGAAGATGAAGTTGCTGTCCGCCGTGGTCAGCGCCGCCCCTTCGGCGGGATAGGCGACGTCGATGCGGAGCAGCCCGTCGCGCGGCGGAACCGGAGGCAGGGCGTTGCGGACCGGCGGATCGACGCCGGGATCGGTCATCGGCGCGGCCTCCGGTGGGCGCGGCGGCAGCGGGTGGGGAGCAGGCGCCGTGCCGGGGTTCGCCCGGCAGGCGGCCAGCGGCAGCAGGGCGGCGAACGCCAGCCGCGCGACACGGATGGGACGGATGCGCATCTCAGGGCCGCTGCGTGGAGCTGGTGTCTTCCGTCTCGCCCCGTCCCATCCCCGCGGCATCCACGTCGTCGGGCGCGATCTGCGCGGCGCCGCGGGGCTCGCGGCGGGTCTGCGGCGCGAACAGGGGGATCAGCAGCAGCCCGGGGACCGCCGCGGCGATGGTGATCAGGAAGAAGGTGGGCCATCCCGTGCTCTCCGCCAGCGCGCCGGACGGCGCCGCCAGCCAGTCGCGCCCGAACGCGTAGAAGCTGCTGAGCAGCGCGTACTGCGTGGCCGCAAAGCGCGGCGAGCTGAGCGACATCATGAACGCCACCAGCGCCGCCGTCCCCATCCCCTGAAAGAAGTTCTCGGCGATTACGGCGCCCACCATCAGCGAGTGGCTGCCGGGGTTCAGGGACAGGAAGTAGTAGGTGACGTTCACCCCCGACTGCAGGATGCCGAACAGCAGGATGGAGCGGTTCACCCCCAGCCGCGCCAGCCCCGCCCCCCCCGCCAGCACACCCACGATGGTGGCCAGCAGCCCCAGCCCGCCCTGCACGGTGC
>DASTVC010000262.1:0-2638 GCA_035759295.1 Longimicrobium sp.
CCTGGTGAGGTTGCAGCCGCGGTTTCGCCCGGGGCAAGGCCGGCGCCACTCATCCGCGGACTACGGTGGATTCAGCGTCCTCGGCACCCCGAAGCCTCTCCCGCGACATCCGGGGAGAGGCTTCGTCGCGTATCGAGACAAGGGCGCGTCGGGCGCCGCCTATCCGCCACCAGGTTGGACGTCAGGTTCTACAGGCCCGGCGGATGTTTTCCTGGATGATGGGTAGGCCGGCCACCGTCTGGCACGGATGCGGCAGATCGATCCCGCTTCCATGACGGGAGCGGGAGTTCCGGGAGCCGGAGCCACCCCGTCCCGCTGGCCGGAGCACGCCCGGCGCGGATGCCAGAGATGGGGAACACGGCGGGGTAAGGAGAGTACAAGTGGATGCAAGGCAAGGAGTTGCAGCGATTCGCCCCGGCTCCGGGGCACGCCGCGCGGCTTTCCTTTTCGAACAATCGTCCCTAGAATTGACGAGTGCGCGCGCGTGCCCGAGGCCCGCTGGGCCCCCGCACGTGCGCGCGACCGTCTGTGGCCGCGCCACCGGCGCAACCCCTCCACAGAGCCGCACGCCCATGAATCGCCTCCTTCCCGCGTACCTCCTGCTCGCCCTGGCGGCGGGGGCGTGCGACAGCCCGACCAGCGGCGGCCCCCAGGTGGACCGGGTGGCCGTGAGCCCCGCGACGCGCACCATCAACGTGGGCGAGACCGCGCAGCTCACCGCCAGCGCCCGCGACGACCAGAGCGAGCTGCTCACCGACGTGGCGTTCAGCTGGTCGTCGCTGGAGCAGAACGTGGCCACCGTCACCCAGACCGGCCTGGTGACGGGCGTGGCCACCGGCACCGCGCGCATCGTGGTTTCCGCCGACGGCAAGGCCGACACGGCGACCATCACCGTGCTGGGCGCGGCGGCGGAGTGCAGCGCGCCCGGCGCCGGCATTACCCTGGCGGTGGGGCAGTCGGTGCAGCGCTCGGGCGCGGCCGCCAGCGTGCTGTGCCTGGAGGGCGGGGCGAGCGGGGCGGAGTTCACGGTGATCCCGTTCCACGGCTCCACCTCCTCCAGCGCGCTCACCAGCGTGCGCGCCACCGGCTCGGGGCTGACGGCCGTGGCGGGGCCGCCCAGCCCGTCGCTGATGCCTTCGTCCCTGCTGGGCGGCCTGGCCGCGGCGGGCACGGGCGGCGACGCCGGCTTCCACGCGCGGCTGAACGCCGCGTCGTACGCGCGGCTGCGGCCCCTGGCGCCTTCCGCGCGGGCGGCGTACCGCCGGCGCCACGCGGCCGGCGGGGCGCGCCTGGCGGTGAACGTCACGGCGCCCACCGTGGGACAGCTGCTCACGCTGAACACCAACACCGACTCGCCCTGCGACATCCCCGACAACCGGGTGGGCCGCGTGGTGGCGGTAAGCCAGCGCGCCGTGGTGGTGGCCGACACCATGAACCCGGCCAACGGGCTGACCACGGCGGACTACCAGAACGTGGCGGCGACCTTCGACTCGCTGGTGTACCCCATCAACCTGGCGAACTTCGGCGCGCCGGCCGACGTGGACGACAACGGCCGCTCCATCATCTTCTACACGCGCGCCGTGAACGAGCTTACGCCCGCCAACGCGGGGTACGTGGTCGGCGGCTTCTTCTACGTGCGCGACCTGTTTCCCCGCGCCGAGTCCGACGACGCCCCGTTCTACTGCCCCACCAGCAACCAGGCCGAGATGTTCTACATGCTGGCGGCGGACCCCACCGGCGTGGTGAACGGCAACGTGCGCACCGTCGAGGACGTGCTGGAGAGCACGGTGGGGACGGTGGGGCACGAGTTCCAGCACCTGATCAACGCGTCGCGGCGCCTGTACGTGCAGGGGACGGACAACTTCGACGAGGAAGTGTACCTGAACGAGGGGCTCAGCCACATCGCCGAGGAGCTGCTGTTCTACCACCATGCGCAGCGCGCGCCGCGGCAGAACCTGGGCAACTCCATCCTGGCGGCGGGCACCATCACCCGCGAGGCGTTCATCCTGTACGGCCAGCAGAACGAGTCGCGCTACGGCGAGTACCTGGAAAACACCGAGAGCTACTCACCGTATTCGGACAACGACGAGCTGGCCGTGCGCGGCGCCTCCTGGGCCTTCCTGCGCTACGCCGCCGACCAGCGCGCCGGCGACGACGCGGCGTTCTGGTTCGCGCTGGTGAACAACGACGCCACGGGCCTGGCCAACCTGCAGGAGGTGCTGGGGAAGGACCCCATCCCCGTGTTCCGCGACTTTGCCGTCTCGGTGTACACGGACGACGCGGTGTCGGGGATCCCGGCCGTCTTCACCCAGCCCAGCTGGAACCACCGCTCCATCTGGCAGAACGTGAGCGGCGGCTTTCCCCTGCGGGTGCGGCCGCTCACCACCGGCGTTCCGCTCACGGTGACGCTGACGGCCGGCGGCGCGTCGTACCTGCGCGCCGGGGTGGCGGCCGGCGGGCACGGCTCCATCCAGCTGGCCGTGGGCAACACGACGCTGCCGGAGACCGTGACGGTGACGGTGGTGAGGACGAAGTGATCCGCCCGGCGCTCCTGCTGTCGGTGGCGGCGCTGGCCGGCTGCACCCCGCCCGCCCCGGCGGGCGGCGGAGAGCCGGAGCGGCTGGCCGGCCGGGTGGCG
>DASTVC010000263.1:0-2715 GCA_035759295.1 Longimicrobium sp.
AATTCGCCGCTACAACGTCGCAAAGTCTGCCTGCGCGGACTCGGCGGCCGGACCGTGTGCGACGTCCCGAGCACCGGCGTGTCCGCTGCGGGGGGCCAGGGCGCGCACCGCGCTCGCCCCAACACCGGTGCCGCCAATCCGCGAAGGCGGTTTTCGTGTAGTTGTTGCAGCGAATTTATTCGCTCCCGCAAGCGGTCTGCACGTGCCCTGCGATTTCCCACGAGGACTCCGGCTCCGTAACCCGCCGTTCCGCGCGGCCCCATCATCCGCGCGGCCCCGTCCTCCACGCGCACTGAGCCCAGGGCTACGACGCGCCCGCCAGTCCGCGAAGGCGGACTTCGTGTGGTTGTTGCCGCGAATTTATTCGCCCTTCCCAGCGGACCGCACGTACCCCGCCGCCCCGCATCCGCCCCCCCTCCGTTGCCGTCGCCACGGCGGGTGCTACTATTCTCGCACGTCTCCCCGCGCCCGAGAGCATCGATCCACATCCCAGGAGCAGTCGTGTCGAGAAAGTACCTTCCCCTGGCCGCCCTGTGCCTGGCCGCCGCGGCGTGCGCCACGCAGCAGTCCGGCCCGCCGCCGGCGGCCGCCCCCGCGTCCGCCACGCCGGGGCGATCCGCATCCGCCAACCCCAACCAGCAGCTGGACTCGCTCGCCGAGGCCTACTTCGAAGCGGGGCTGGAGCTGAGCCCCGTGCAGGCCACGTCGCTGGGCGACAACCGCTACAACCACCTCTACACCGCCGGCTTCAGCCCCGACATCCGCGCCCGCTACCAGGCGCTGCGGCGCGAGTACGAGGCGCGGCTGCAGGCCGTGGACCGCAGCGCGCTGGACGCGGAGCACCAGCTTACCTACGACGTGTTCCGCCTGAACCTGGAGAACGCGCGCCAGGGCGAGCGGTTTCCCTCACACCTGGTGCCGCTGAACCAGTTCTTCAACTTCACCGCGTCGTTCGTGCAGATGGGCGCCGGCACCGGGCTGCACCCCTTTCGCACCGTCGACGACTACGATGACTTTCTGGGCCGCATCCGCGGCTTCGAGCAGGCCATCGACATCGCCATCGCCAACATGCGCGAGGGGATGGCCACCGGCGTGGTGCAGCCGCGCGTGCTGATGGAGCGCGTGCTGCCGCAGCTTTCGGCGCACGTGGTGGATGATCCCACGCAGAGCCTGTTCTACGGGCCCATCACCAGCCTGCCGGAAAGCTTCAGCGCCGCCGACCGCGCCCGGCTCACGGCGGAGTACACGGCCGCCATCCGCGACCGCATCGTCCCCTCGTTCCGCAGGCTGCACGACTTCGTACGCGACGAGTACCTGCCGCGCGCGCGCACCACGGTGGGCCTTTCGGCGCTGCCGGACGGCCGCGCGTGGTACGAGTACCAGGTGCGCTCCGTCACCACCACCAACCTTACCCCCGAGCAGATCCACGACATCGGCCTGTCGGAGGTGGCGCGCATCCATCGCGAGATGGAAGGGGTGATGCGGCAGGTGGGGTGGCAAGGGGACCTGAAGTCGTTCATGCAGCACATCGCCACCGATCCGCGCTACCGCTACACCACGCGCGAGGAGATGCTGGAGGATTTCCGCGCCGCGCAGGCCCGCATCGACGCCACCACCGACCGGCTGTTCGACCTCAAGCCCAGCGCCAACTACGAGATCCGCCCCATCGAGCCGTTCCGCGAGCGCAGCGCCAGCGGCGGGTCGTACACGCCGGCCAGCCTGGACGGCACCCGGCCCGGCGTGTTCTACCTCAACACCTACGATCCGCCCGGCCGCGCGCGCTACGGGATGGAAACGCTGCTGATCCACGAGGGCTCGCCGGGGCACCACTTCCAGATCTCCATCGCCCGCGAGCTGGAGCACCTGCCGCGCCTGCGCCGCTTTGGGGGATACACGGCGTACGTGGAGGGATGGGGGCTGTACGCCGAGACGCTGGGGAACGAGCTGGGCCTCTACACCGACCCCTACCAGTACTTCGGCTACCTGTCGTCGGAGCTGTGGCGCTCCATCCGGCTGGTGCTGGACACCGGCATTCACGCCAAGGGGTGGACGCTGGAGCAGTCGATGGAGTACGCGCGCCAGAACTCCGCCACCAGCGAGACCGTCATCCAGTCCGAGGTGGAGCGCTTTGCCGCCATCCCCGCGCAGGGGCTGGCGTACAAGGTGGGCGAGATGAAGATCACCGAGCTGCGCCACCGTGCCGAAGCCGCGCTGGGCCCGCGCTTCGACATCAAGGCGTTCCACCGCGCGATCCTGGAAGACGGCGCGCTGCCGCTGGACGTGCTCGACGCCAAGATCGACCGCTGGATCGCGGCCCAGCAGGCCACCCGCTGACGGCGGAAAAGATTGGGCCTCAGAGGGTGTTGCCACCTCTACCGAAGTGTTGACTTCCTGAGACGGTGTTGCCAGACCGTCACAAGCGTTGACTGCCTGAGGGAGGCGCCGCGCCGCAACCTGCTTCCACGATACAGTCTGGCGCCGACCGAAGGATCTCGCCGGCATAACCGAGGGGCCAGCCTCGACGCTCGACGGCTGGCCCCTCGGTGGCGGAGAGGAGATCCTTCGGTCGCGCGCAAGAGATTGCGTACGTTGGGGTTCCGCGTGGGGCTCCCTCAGGACGTCAACCGCTTCTTCCGGATTCCGAAATTCACCCGGAGCCAGCGGAGTCGCCGCGAGAAAACTCCGTTGACTCCGCTGACTCCGTGTGAGAGGGTT
>DASTVC010000264.1:0-2649 GCA_035759295.1 Longimicrobium sp.
GGTCATCGCGAAGGTGCGCGGCAGCTTCCGCAAGTACAGCGGGACGGTGTCGCTGGACGAGCAGGACATCACCGCCTCGTCGGTCTCCGTGAACATCGAGGCGCCGAGCATCGACACCGGTGTCGAGCAGCGCGACACCCACCTGCGCTCGGCGGACTTCTTCGACGCGGAGAACCATCCCGCCATCACCTTTCGCAGCACGCGGGTAGAGGCGAACGGCCGCGAGCTGCGCGTGCACGGCAACCTCACCATCCGCGGCGTGACCAGGGCGGTCGTGCTGGAGGGGGAGATGCTGGAGGTGGGGGGGACGCCGGGGCGCCGCCGCATCGGCTTCGAGGCGGAGACGCAGATCAACCGCATGGACTATGGCGTGGCGTGGAACCGCGCGGCCGAGGGCGGTGGCGCCGTGCTGGGCGACGAGGTCTCCATCTCCATCACCATCGAGGCCGTGGAGCAGCCCGCGTCCTGACCGCCACCGCGCGGCAGAGCCGCCTGACGAGGAGCGGGTGCGCGTGGCCCATTCACGCTCCCGCGCGGGCCGGCTTAGCGCCGCGCTGGACCGGACGATGCAAGGCGTTGCGCGACCGGAGCATCTTCTCGCCCCGCCATCGGACGCGCGGGCAGATCCTTCGGTCGCCGCCGCCGGACATCTTGCGGAGACAGGGGGCTCGTGCGGCGGCTCCCCCGGGAAGCGAAACGGCTCTGGTCGATGGAAGCATCAGCTGATCTGGACCCGGAGCCGGCCGGGGATGCGCCGCCGGGCGCGGTGTGGACCATCGGCCACTCCACGCGCAGCATCGGCGAGCTCATCGCGCTGCTGCGGCAGAACGGGATCGAGCTGCTGGTGGACGTGCGGCGCTTTCCCGGCTCGCGGCGGCACCCGCAGTTCGGCCGCGACGCGCTGGCGGCGTCGCTGGCAGAGGCGGGGATCGCGTACCGGCACGAGGAGGCGCTGGGCGGCCGCCGCGCGGGCGATCCCTCCGCGGGCCCGTCGCCCAACACGGCGTGGCGGCAGGCCTCGTTCCGCGCCTACGCGGACTACATGGCCACGCCGCCCTTTCGCGCGGCCATCGAGCGGCTGATGGCGGATGCGGCCCATCGCCGTCCCGCCGTGATGTGCGCCGAGGCCGTGCCCTGGCGCTGCCACCGCCGGCTGATCACGGACGCGCTGCTGGCCCGCGGTGTGCCGGTCTTCGACATCATCGGGCCGGGGCCCGCGTCGCCGGCCCTGCTGTCGCCGCACGCGCTGGTGCGGGGGAACGGGGTGGTGTATCCCGCCACGCCCCAGGCGGACCTGTTCGGGGGCGGGTGACGGCTGTGCACGGCAGGGCGCCGTTTTTGCGTTGACGGCGGGTCCGAAATCGGTGCTCATTCCGCTCACACGCGCGACACGCCGGCGGCGCCCGCCCGCCCGGCGCATTCGTATCCGGTGCACATGCCCAGGACCATCCTCCTCGCCGACGACCACGAGGACAACCGGTTTGCCCTGCTCACCGTGCTCGCCCGCGAGGGCTACCACACGCTGGGGGCCGCCAACGGCAGGGAGGCCGTGGAGCTGTGCCGCGAGCACCTGCCGGACCTGGTGCTCATGGACCTGGCCATGCCGGTGATGGACGGCCGCGCCGCCATGCGCGTGCTGAAGGAAGACCCCGCCACGGCGCACATCCCCGTGGTGGTGCTCACGGCCATGGCGCTCTCGGTGGACCGCGACCGGCTGATGGCGGAGGGCTTCGTGGAGCTGCTCACCAAGCCCTGCATGCCGCCGCACCTCATCCAGGAGGTGCGCAAGCTGATCGGCCCGCCGGAGACGCAGACGGAAGCTTGATCCGGCCGCGGCCCGTCGCCGGTCCACCGCTCGTTCCGCGCGACCCACCCCGACCCCTCCCCACTCCCGGGAGGGGTTTCTTGCGCGGGTGAAGTCCGCTGCGCATCGGCAGGGTTGACTCCCCCTCTCCCGTACGCGCGCAGGACCTGGTGGCGCACGGCGGGTCGCGGTACGGGAGAGGGGGCCGGGGGGTGAGGGTCCGCGCGGGCGCCGCGTTCCGTCCCGCCGTTGCGTGAGGACGCGCGCCTGCAGCCCGATCCGGGGCGCAACGGAGGGGCCCCGACGTCCGTGCGGCTCCTCCGCCTCCCTCCATCCCGAAGCGTTCACAACCGAAACCTTTGACCGCGGTGCGGGTTGCAGCGTACCATCCACTCCGAGTCCCCGTACCGCCGACCCGCGCGCGAGACCGCATGCACGAGCGCACCGATCCCTGGGTGGTGGTGGCGACGTTCGGCGCCGCGTGGGAGGCCGACTTCGCCGCCGAGACGCTGCGCGAGGCCGGCATCCCCGCCCACGTGGAGGGCGGGCAGAACGTCGCCATCTTCGGCATCGGCTTCCAGGGCCCCACGCCTTTCGGCGTAAAGCTGCGCGTGCCCTGGCACCGCGAGCTGGACGCCCGCGAGCTGCTGGGCCTGGACGACGACGACACCGCAGACGGGAACGACGCGCGCGACCTCGCCTGACCCCACCGCCCTCCGGAGGCCCTGCCGCATGACGCCGCGCACCGCGCTCTGCCTGCTGGCGCTGGCCGCCTGCTCCGGCAGCAATCCGTCCGACAACGAGCCGCCCCCCGGCGAGACGGCCATCACCCTGCGCGAGGTGGT
>DASTVC010000265.1:0-3275 GCA_035759295.1 Longimicrobium sp.
CTACTCCACGTACTCCCTCGTGGAGCGGGGCGGGGAGCAGGTGCTGATCGGCACGCCGCTGGCCAACTCGCAGGCGTACGTGCTGGACGGGCAGCTGCAGCCGGTGCCCCTGGGCGCGGCGGGCGAGCTGTACCTGGCGGGTGACGGACTAGCCCGCGGATACGCCAACCGGCCGGCGATGACGGCGGAGCGCTTTCTTCCGTGCCCCTTCGGCGCGCCGGGCGGGCGGATGTACCGGGTGATGGACCGGGTGCGGCGCCGCGCGGACGCGGATGGGGAGCTGGAGTACCTGGGGCGGACGGACTTCCAGGTGAAGGTGCGCGGGTTCCGCATCGAGCTGGGCGAGATCGAGTCCCGGCTGGTGGAGCACCCGCAGGTGCATGCGGCCGTGGTCCTGGCGCGCGAGGACGTGCCGGGCGACACGCGCCTGGTGGCGTACGTGGTGGCGGACGAGGCGGTGTCGGTGGACGGGCTGCGCGCGCACCTGGCGGAGCGGCTGCCGGGATACATGGTGCCCGCCGCGTACGTCAGGCTGGACGCGCTGCCGCAGACGCCCAACGGCAAGGTGGACCGCAAGGCGCTCCCCGCGCCGGAGGGCGACGCCTACGCCGCGCGCGGCTACGAGGCGCCGTCCGGCCCCGTGGAGCAGGCGGTCGCCGACATCTGGGCGGAGCTGCTGCACGTGGAGCGCGTGGGCCGCGGGGACGACTTCTTCGCGCTGGGCGGACACTCGCTGCTGGCCGTCCGCGTGGTCTCGCGCGTGCGCCAGGCGCTGGGTGCCGAGACGTCGCTGGGCGACCTGTTCGAGCGCTCCGTGCTGGCGGACTTTGCGCGAGGACTGACCGTCGCCGCGTCCGCGGACGCCATCCAGCCGGTGGACCGCACGGGCGCCATCCCGCCCTCGTTCGCGCAGCAGCGGCTGTGGTTCCTGGAGCAGCTGGGCAGCCTGGGCGCCACCTACCACATCCCCCTGAGCCTGCGGCTGCGCGGCGCGCTGGACCGCGACGCCCTGACGCGCGCCCTGGACCGCATCGTCGCCCGGCACGAGTCGCTGCGGACGACGTTCCCGGCCGTGGGCGGCGAGCCCGTGCAGCGTATCGCACCCGCGGAGGAGAGCGGATTCCGGCTGGTGGAGCACGACGTCCACGCTTCGGCGGATGCAGACGAAGCGCTGGATCGGCTGATGCGGGACGAGATGGACGCGTCGTTCGACCTGCAGCAGGGGCCGCTGGTGCGCGGGCGCCTGGTGCGGATGGCCGCCGACGACCACGTGCTGCTGGTGACGATGCACCACATCGTCAGCGACGGCTGGTCGATGGGGATCTTTGCCCGCGAGCTGGGCGCGCTGTACGGCGCCTTTGCCCGCGGCGACGCCGATCCGCTCGCCCCGCTCCCCGTGCAGTACGCGGACTATGCGGCGTGGCAGCGGCGCTGGGTGGACGGCGAGCTGCTGGAGCGGCAGGCGGACTTCTGGGAGCGGTCGCTGGCGGGCGCCCCGGAGCTGCTGGAGCTGCCCACGGACCGCGCGCGGCCCCGCAAGCAGGACTTCGCCGGCGCGTCGGTGCCCCTCGAGCTGGACGCGGAGGCGACGGCGGGGCTCAAGGCGCTGTCGCGGCGCCACGGCACCACGCTGTTCATGACGCTGCTGGCGGGGTGGGCCGCCGTGCTGGCCCGGCTCTCCGGGCAGGCGGACGTGGTCGTCGGCACCCCCACGGCCGGCCGCGAGCGGGGGGAGACGGAGGAGCTGATCGGCTTCTTCGTGCAGACGCTGGCGCTGCGCGTGGACCTGTCGGATTCGCCCACGGTGGCGGAGCTGCTGGGGCGCGTGAAGACGCGGGCGCTGGAGGCGCAGCGCAACCAGGACATCCCCTTCGAGCAGGTGGTGGAGCGGGTACAGCCCGCGCGCAGCCTGGCCTACCACCCGCTGTTCCAGGTGCTGTTCGCGTGGCAGAACGCGCTGGGCGAGCCCCTGGCGCTGCCCGGCCTGGAGGTGGGGGATGCCGCCGAATCCGCGCAGCAGACGGCCAAGTTCGACCTGTCGCTCACCCTGTGGGAGGACGGCGGGCGCATCGCGGGCGGGCTGAACTACGCCACGGCGCTCTTCGACCGCGCCACCGTGGAGCGCCACGCGGCGTACCTGCGGCGGGCGCTGCGGGAGATGGCGGCGGATGAGAACCAGCGCGTGGAGCGTCTGCAGATCCTCTCCGCGGACGAGCACGCCCTGGTGGTGGACGGGTGGAACCGCACGGAGGCGGATTACCCCGCCGCCTGCATCCACGAGCTGTTCCGCGCACAGGCGGCGCGCACGCCCGACACCGCGGCGCTGGTGCACGGGGGGGAGCGGGTAACGTACGCGGAGCTGCAGGGCCGGGCGAACCGCATCAGCCACGCGCTGCGCCGCCGAGGCGCGGGGCCGGAAGTGTGCGTCGGGATCTGTCTGCCGCGCACGCCGGACCTGCTGGCCGCCATGCTGGGCGTGCTGGGCGCGGGCGCGGCGTACGTGCCGCTGGACCCGGCGTATCCGCGAGAGCGGCTTGCCTACATGCTGGAGGATGCGGGGATCAAGCTCGTCGTGACGGACTCCGCGCTGGCGGACCGCCTGCCGGAGGGCGCCGCCAAGTTTCTCCTGCTGGACCGCGAGGCGGACGCCCTCGCGGCGGAGCCGGACACGGCGCCGGAGAGCGGCGTCACGCCGGAGAACCTGTCGCACCTCATCTTCACCTCGGGATCGACCGGCCGGCCCAAGGGGGTGATGATCCGCCATTCCGCCGTGTCCGTGCTGCTGCACTGGATGCGCGACACCATCGCGGACGAGGAGCGCGCGTCGGTGCTCTTCTCCACCTCGGTCAACTTCGACGTGTCCGTGGCGGAGATCTTCAACGCGCTCTGCTGGGGCGGCACGCTGGTGATGGTGGAGAACGCGCTGGAGCTTCCCGCGGTCGCCGATCAGCAG
Source organism: Longimicrobium sp. (assembly GCA_035759295.1). Classification (GTDB taxonomy): domain Bacteria; phylum Gemmatimonadota; class Gemmatimonadetes; order Longimicrobiales; family Longimicrobiaceae; genus Longimicrobium. The sequence goes on from DASTVC010000265.1 coordinate 2,954, forward strand.
ATCCGCTACGTGAGCATGGTTCCCACGGCGGCGGCGGAGCTGCTGCGGACCGGCGGGATCCCGGCGAGCGTGCGGACGGTGAACCTGGCGGGCGAGGCGCTGCCGAACGAGCTGGCGCAGGGGCTGTATGCGCTGGGGACGGTGGAGAAGGTGCGCAACCTCTACGGGCCGACGGAAGACACCAGCTACTCCACCTACTCCCTCGTGGAGCGGGGCGGGGAGCAGGTGCTGATCGGCACGCCGCTGGCCAACTCGCAGGCGTACGTGCTGGACGGGCAGCTGCAGCCGGTGCCCCTGGGCGCGGCGGGCGAGCTGTACCTGG